>CAXTDO010000127.1:0-10592 GCA_964242315.1 uncultured Flavihumibacter sp. | reverse complement strand
TGGTGGCACCATGTTAAAAACTGCACGCTGCAAGGAGTTTTTTGAACCGGAAGGGCGGCAAAAAGCCTACAACAATCTGAAGAAAAGAGGTATAAACGGATTAGTGATTATTGGCGGAGACGGTTCTTTCAAAGGCGCATTAAAGTTCAGCAAAGAATTTGACATTCCCTGTATTGGCCTGCCTGGCACCATAGATAAAGATATTGCAGGAAGCGATTTTACCATCGGCTTTGACACAGCCGTAAATACCGCTATCGAAGCAATTGATAAAATTCGTGATACGGCGGATGCCCATGACAGATTGTTTATCATTGAGGTGATGGGTCGCGACGCCGGGTATATTGCGTTGCATAGCGGTATTGCTACAGGGGCGGAACATATAATTATTCCTGAACGCAAAACCGATATAGAAGATGTTATTGAATCGCTGCATGAAAAAGAACGCAGAAAGAAACTCGTAAACATGATTGTTGTTGCGGAAGGTGGTGATGCAGGTGGCGCAGATGAAATCAGTAAAATTATTAAACACCGATTACCTTCCGCAGATATACGCGTTTGTATCCTCGGCCATATACAGCGTGGCGGATCGCCCAGTTGTATCGACCGGTTAATAGCAAGCCGCATGGGCTATTCGGCTGTTGAGTGCCTGATGTATGGCAGGCACAACGTTATGGTGGGCATTATAAATAACAAAATGCACTACACTCCTTTGGAAAAAGCAGTAAAAGCCAAGCAACGAATCAGCGATGAATGGATGAAAATAGTACATGTACTTGCTAGTTAATGCCATGCACAACGTCAATAGGAAAAATAAAAGGCTTATATTTCAGGCTTATATTTCAGGCTTATAAATAGCATCGTATTTATACATAATTTCATCCGAGTAACTGGTTACCGGTTGCCCATTCATAAAAAACCGGTATTTAAATTCGAAATCTGCCATAAATATGACAAAAAATATTTCTAAATACCTTCACCAGACCATGGACAAACAAGCAGGTATTGAACATACTTTTCACAGAACAAAGATTGTAGCAACTGTAGGTCCGGCCTGTGACACCCACGAAAAACTGCTTGCGCTGGTTAAAGCCGGGGTAAACGTTTTCCGACTCAATTTTTCACATGGTTCGCATGAAGACAAAAAACAAATCATCGAGCACATCCGTAACATTAATTCTACAGAGCCTTATAACATAGCTATACTGGGCGATCTCCAGGGTCCGAAATTAAGAGTGGGAGAAATAGAAAATAATGCGTTGAACGTTGTTCCAGGCGACATCCTCACTTTTACTAACGAAAAGATGGTAGGAACCATGGAACGTATCTACGTAAGTTATCCCAACCTTCACTCTGATGTTAAGATAGGAAATAAAATAATGATTGATGACGGTAAGCTGGAAGTAAAGGTAATTAGTATTGAAGAAAACAATAATGTGAAGGTAGAAGTAACCATGGGTGGAGTGATCTCTTCCAAAAAGGGTATTAATCTCCCTGATACAAAAATATCTTTACCGGCGCTTACCGATAAAGATCTTATTGATCTGGAATTTATTATTGAACAAAAGCTTGACTGGGTTGCACTATCCTTTGTTCGCAGTGTTAAAGATATTGAACTGCTGCGTAGCAAACTTAGGGAGAAAGAAAGCAAAACGAAAATTATTGCCAAGATAGAAAAGCCGGAAGCTCTGGTGAACATAAGGGATATTATTATTGAATCCGATGGTATCATGATCGCTCGTGGCGATCTTGGTGTTGAGTTACCTATAGAACAAGTGCCCCTTATTCAGAAGCAATTGATCCGTAAATGCCTGCACCGTGCAAAGCCGGTAATTGTTGCTACGCAGATGATGGAAAGCATGATCGAACGCAGCAAACCTAACCGAAGCGAGATAACTGACGTTGCCAACGCCGTTTCAGAAGGTGCCGATGCTGTTATGTTAAGCGGTGAAACCGCTACTGGCATGCATCCCACGCTTGTTGTGGAAACCATGCGCAAGATCATCATGGAGGTGGAAAAAACAGATTACGATTATAACCGCGAAGAAGCACTGGCGCCACAGGCTCATTCACCATCTTTCCTGAGCGATGCTATTTGTTATAATGCCTGTAAGCTTGCAAAAGATGTAAACGCCGAAGTTCTTATCGGTATGACCCAAAGCGGTTATACGGCGTTTGTGCTTAGCAGTTACCGTCCGAAATCACCCTTATACATTTTTAGTAAAGAGCGATCACTGATTAATCAGTTAAGTTTAAGCTGGGGCGTAAGGGCTTTTTATTATGCTGAAGAAAACAGCGTGGATGATATTGTTACCGATCAGATAGCAATTTTACGCAGCAGGGGATTTATAAAAACCGGAGATGTGGTAGTAAATACAGGCAGCACGCCGGTTCAGATGCATTTACCGACGAACATGCTGAAGATTACGAAGGTAGAGTGATGAGTTGTGGCTGAGTTCAGACCTATAAGGTTTTTAAAACCTTATAGGTCTGAACTCAGGGCTCATAGCAGGTTAGAGTCCGCATTCAAACCTAGAAAGTTTTAAAAACCTTATAGGTTTTGTAACGCTTCTACAATCCTTCGTACTTCCTCCTCATCACACACTACTCTCTCTAAAACCTCATTCATATCTTCATTCAAAAAAACCATTTCACTGCCGATGGTTTTTTTTGCTGTAGTGTGAAACTCAGTAGCACCCGTTTGCAGTGCTATCTCACTAACATTATCCGATCTCAATCCGGAGCCGGGCATGATTATAATTCTTTCGTTAGCACGTTCCACCAACTCTTTAATTACCTGGATGCCTTCCATAACAGTTGGATGCTGCCCTGAGGTCAGTATCCTTTCACAGCCTGTTTCAATAATATCTTCCATAGCCTGAAATGGGTTGCTGGCACGGTCGAAAGCGCGATGGAATGTTACACCCATAGGATAGGCCAGCGCTACAAGTGCGGCTACTCTCCTTTTGTCAATTGTTCCGTCAATGTTAAGGATTCCGATTACCACTCCATTACATCCCATATCTTTACACAACTTTACATCTCTCTTCATTACGCTAAATGCATCATCACTGTAAAGAAAATCGCCTCCATGCGGTCGTATAATCGAATAGATATCAATGCTTATTTTTTCTCTTGCTGAATCTAACAAACCGTATGAAGGAGTTGTTCCTCCTTCATGAGGATTATCACACAGTTCAATCCGATGAGCGCCTGACTGTTGTGCGGTTATACAACTATCTAAATTGAAAGCGCATATTTCAAGTTGGAAATTCATTATAGCTGAGTATTAGAACCAGTTTTTAGCCTCGAATGTTTTAGTGCCTTCTTTGGTTGTTACACAATAAGTGAAGCCTTTCTGTAATGCATAACCGCCGAATTCGCCGTTTTTGTTCACAGCAATAAATCCTACCTGCAGCCCCCTGGCTTTTTCTTTACGTTTGTTTACAATTCGTTCAATGGCTTTTTTACAGGCTTCCTCCGGTAAGTATTTTTGCCGCATCAGTTCCACTACCAGGTGTGAGCCAACGATACGAACCACTTCTTCGCCAACCCCTGATGAAGTGGCGGCACCAACTTCATTGTCAACAAAAAGACCGGCGCCAATGATGGGCGAATCTCCCACCCTGCCATGCATTTTATAAGCCATGCCGCTTGTGGTGCAGGCGCCGCCCAAATTTCCTTTCGCATCCAACGCTACCATTCCTATAGTATCGTGATTGGATTTTTGTCCGGGAACCGTCTTCATATTTTTTCCCGCTTCCCTCAATAAACTGTCGGTAGCTGTAGGATCATAAGTGCCCTTTTTCAACCATTCTTTCCAGGCTTTCTCACTTTGAGGCGTAAGCATGTTTACTTTTTTAAATCCCTGTTCCAGCGCAAACTGTAAAGCGCCCTCACCTACCAACTGAACATGCGGTGTTTTTTCCATCACTAATCTGGCAACGAGAACAGCATGCATGATATGCTCCAGGCACATTACAGCCCCGCAGTTATCAAATTCGTCCATCACACAGCTATCACATGTTACCTTTCCATCACGATCGGGCAATCCTCCATACCCAACGCTCATATCTGCAGGATCAGCTTCCGGTACCTGAACGCCTTTTACCACGGCATCCAGCGCCCTGCCACCCGTTCCCAATACTTCCCAGGCAGCGGCATTAGCTTTAGTATTTTGTGCCCATGTGGTGATAATAAGCGGTTGATTAGCTACGCTAATGACAGGCAATTCCGGTGGCTGTAAATACGGTTTTTTACCAACTAACAATGCAGCCGACGTGAAAATAGAGGATTGTAAAAATTTTCGCCGATGGGTCATAAGTTTTTTTTGAGGGTACCTTAATTAGTTATTTTGCAGGTGTGTTTTCAATTAAAAAGGCAACCTTAAAGATAAAACAGTTATAACAATTTAAACAGTTTCCGAAGGCTTTGAATGCATGAATTTTGCCAGATTATCCTGCGCTTTGCTCCTGATCTTCTTCTGTAATACGTTGCTCCAGCCAAGTATCCATCCCGATAGTCCAAGTGCCTGCCTGCTCCATATCCACATATCAAAATTATCGGTATGTTCAACAATCCGGCCCTCATGAAACCTAAAATAAGCTTTAATTTTATTGGTTACTTTTTTACCAGTTTGCGAAAAAGTATAATGAGCCACCCATCGGCAGGTTCCATATTCATCATCGGCGTTTACATGGGAAAACTCAACTGAAAAATTTTTGGCGCTTTTGCATAACATTTCCCACATAGCCCTTACCTCTGCTGTGTTAAGGTCTTCAAAAACCGGGTCAAAGAAAATTGCATCTTCATGATAGCATTCCTGCATCACTTTATAATCGGCTTTACTTAGAGCCGAATAGAAACGCGTGATGAGCTGCTGGTTTTCGTTCATAAATATTTTAATGATTAATGGTTAACGATCAATTATTAACGGAAAGAAGTTGATTAGTTAGAAACTATAAATCAAATTTCCTAAAATTCACATAGCCACCTTTAATATAACTAATCTTTTATCTTTAACCGTTAATAATTAATAATTAATCATTAGTCATTATTAGCAATTTGCCATTAAATTCGCAAAAATTCAGCACAATGAGTATGGTTGATTCATTTGAGAAAATTCCGGTGAAGATATTTAATTCGTTGAAAGACGGTTCTACATTCGTCGCTCTCGAAATCGCAGCGTTAATACGCGAAAAACAATCCAGGGGAGAAAAATGTGTCTTAGGGCTTGCAACCGGCTCAACTCCGAAAACCTTATACAACGAACTCGTCCGGCTGCACCAGCAGGAACAGCTAAGCTTTGAAAACGTCATCACTTTTAACCTGGACGAATATTATCCCATAGATAACGATGCTTTACAAAGTTATAACCGCTTTATGAAAGAGCACCTGTTTAGTAAGGTAAACATCGATCCGCGTAACTGTCATATTCCAAACGGGGAATGGGAAAAAGAATCTATAAAAACACATTGTCAGGAGTATGAAGCATCCATTGAATCAGTGGGTGGCATAGACCTGCAGATTTTAGGAATAGGCAATAACGGACATATAGGTTTTAACGAACCCGGTTCGAGCCTTTTTTCGAAAACAAGACTGGTTCCGTTAGACAATTCAACGCGCATTGCCAACTCACATGAATTTCAGAATATTTCAAAAGTTCCCCGACTTGCTATAACAATGGGCATTGGAAATATCCTGAAAGCGAAGCGCATCATACTTATGGCATGGGGACAAATAAAATCACCCGTGATAAGAAAGGCAGTTGAACTGAATGTTACTGAACAAATTCCGGCATCGTTATTACAACAGCATAATGATACCGTTTTTGTATTGGATGGAGCTGCGGCCGATGAACTGACACGTTTTAGATCACCCTGGCTCACCGGTGAAATGGTATGGACACCAAAACTGATCAAGAGAGCGGTTGTAAATATGGCCCTCAATTCCAAAAAACCTGTGCTTAGCCTGACAAACAGTGATTACAACGATAATTCCTTAAGTGACCTTCTGGTAGAAAAAGGTGATGCTTACGAAATTAACCTGCAGGTATATTATATGCTGCGCGATAGCATTACCGGCTGGCCGGGCGGCAAACCCGATGCGGTTATTCCTAATCATCCTGAGCGCTCAGTTCCTTACCCTAAAAGATCACTTGTTTTTTCGCCTCACCCTGATGACGATATTATTAGCATGGGCGGTACCTTTATGCGCCTCCATGACCAGGGTCATGATGTGCACGTTGCCTACCAGACCAGCGGCAACATAGCCGTTACGGATGAATTTGTAACGCGCTTTCTTGATTTTGCCGTTGGCTTTGAAGACGAGTTTGGCATCGACAGCAAAAGATCGAACCAGATACTGGAAACTGCAAATGTATTTTTAAGGTCGAAAAAGACAAGTCAGGTAGACACTCCTGAAATCAGAAGCATTAAGGGATTGATACGCCGTTGCGAGGCGCGTGCTACATCACGTTATGTTGGGCTCAAAGATGAAAATGTTCATTTTTTGAACCTGCCGTTTTATGAAACGGGCACCATACAAAAAAATCCCTGGGGCGAGGATGATATTACCATAACAATGAAATTATTGCAAGAGATACGGCCTCACCAGATCTTTTGTGCCGGTGATCTTGCCGACCCTCATGGAACTCATAAAGTTTGTCTTGATATCGTTTTTGAATCGCTGAGAAGGTTAAAAGAGCTTAATGAAGAGTGGATAAAAGATTGCTGGGTGTGGCTGTATAAAGGAGCCTGGCAGGAATGGGCTATCAATGAAATTGAAATGGCTATTCCGATGAGTCCGGACCAGGTAATGAAAAAGCGTTTTGGTATTTTTATACATCAGTCACAAAAAGACATGGTACCATTTCAGGGTAGCGATAACCGTGAGTTCTGGCAGCGGGCCGAAGAAAGAAACAAAAGCACGGCTGAAGCCTACGCCCAGCTTGGCCTCACACACTATGCCGCAATGGAAGCATTCGTGCGATGGCAGTACTAATGATAATGATTAATTGTTAATGATTAATTATTAACGGATAGTTGCTGAAAATTTAAGATGACTTTTTCTGAATTTATTATAGATGTAACTTACCGTTAATCATTAATCATTAATCATTAATAATTACTTCAGATCCTGACGAACTGTATTGAAAAGAGAGAATGTTCCATTACAACTTTTGAGCAAATACCGTTTTCGTAGTAATAGTAATTGACATTTCCATCGGGCTGCTTGAGTTTGTAGACTGAATTGCCTTTCGGCTCGATAGTAAGGTATCGTTGAAAAGTTTCTGAGTACACTTTGTTAATATTAACCGGCTCTTTAATGTACATGCTCAAGAGGTTATATTGAACCTGCTGTATCACTACCCGTTCAGTTGTTTTAGGATTGTTGATTTCATAATAACTTCCTTTGTAGATCGTTTGTTGGTTCATTTTTACATTGTCATTCACTTTTCTATAGATAGACGAATTAATCATTCCGGCCTCATTAAAATAAGCGTCCTGCTTTTCTTCAACCGTTAACAAGAATATGATCCGCCGTTTTACTTCAGATGTTAAAACGATAGAACTGGCACTCCCATTATTAATTTTTTGAATCTTTACCCAGCCTATTACGTTGCCGTTGTTAACGACTTTATAGTTGAGGTTCAACTTTTGTGCAGACGCCACAGATACCGTTAGCATCAGCATAGAGATCAGTACGCATATGGCCGAATTAAAAGCAGAAATTTCATGCCTGCACGATTTTAATATTCGATTTTTATATAACATATTAATATACAAAACCTTATTACGAGATTAAGTTTACTTACAATGTAATGTATATATTTGATTTTCTTCGCTTCAACACATGTTAATTAAAAGCTTACATTCAACTTAACGGAGATATCAACGTGAGATAATAACGAAATTATAAGAGTAATTATGCAGAAATGCGGTTAAATATTACTCATGCTGTTACCTGGAAACACCTAACATTCACTCAGGCTGATAGGAATATTGATGGCCAGTCCACCATCGGAGGTTTCTTTATATTTGCTGTTCATGTCGAGGGCGGTATCCCACATGGTTTTTATCACTGCATCGAGGGAAACTTTGGCATAATCCGGAGCACTTTGCAATGCAAGTTGTGATGCCGTAATGGCTTTGATAGCGCCCATGGTGTTACGTTCTATGCATGGAATTTGCACTAGTCCGCCAATGGGATCGCAGGTAAGCCCCAAATGATGTTCCATAGCTATTTCGGCTGCCATAAGTGTCTGACGCTGCGTTCCGCCTAAACATTCTGTAAGTCCGGCCGCTGCCATGGCAGAAGATACCCCGATCTCTGCCTGGCATCCTCCCATTGCTGCAGATATGGTAGCGCCTTTTTTAAAAATGCTTCCCACTTCCGCAGCGGTGAGCAAAAACTGGATCAGCTTATCTTCAGAAAAATCTTCGCAAAAAATAACATAGTACATTAAAACGGCGGGTATAACACCGGCAGCTCCATTGGTAGGTGCTGTTACCACCCTGCCAAATGCGGCATTCTCTTCATTTACGGCAAGGGCAAAGCAACTTACCCAATCCAGGATATATTTAAATTGATGTCCCCCATTCCTGATAACTTCTACCCAGGAATCATATCCTGAATAAGATTTATCAGCCGTAAGTTTTTTATTAAGTGCCGCAGCCCGGCGTTTAACATGCAGCCCTCCCGGCAGGGTTCCATTCATATGACATGCGCGGTAAGTGCATTCAGAGATCACCATCCAGATATTAAGCATGCCTTCCCTGGTTTGTTTTTCACGCCTCCAGGCAGTTTCATTTTCCAGCACCACTTCGCTGATAGATAAACCTGTTTTCATGCACCAATGCAGCAGGTCATCGGCTTTATTAATTGGAAAAGGAAGCAGTACATTGGATGCAGCATTCCCTCGTTCACCTTCCTGTTTTACAAACCCTCCTCCAACTGAATAGTAGGTTTCGGAAATACGGGTTTCGTTTGTAAAAGTAGCCAGGAAGGTAAGTGCATTCGGGTGAAATGAAAGGGCTTCAGTTACCAGAAATTCAATATCATTATCAGGATCAAAATCTATTTCATGCCTTCCATCTATAATAATCCTTTTCATGTCCTTAATGCCGTTTATTTTAGCCTCAATATTATTTACATCAAAGCTAACCGGATCATCGCCACTTAATCCTAGTTGCACCGCAATATCAGTACCGTGGCCAATACCCGTTTTTGCCAGGGAGCCGTATAACAAGACACTTACATGCTTAAGGTCAAAAATATTATGCCGCTCTTTCAATGAAAAGACAAACCGCTGAGCGGCCCGCCAGGGTCCCAGGGTATGGGAACTTGATGGGCCGACACCAATCTTGAACATGTCAAAAACAGAAATAGCTTCGTGTGACACAGTTAATTATTAATGATTAATGTTTAATTATTAACGTCAAGTTGGTATTATTTAGAATAGTGAAAAATCGGCATCGAGTCACCAGTCATTAATAATTAATCGTTAATAATTGTTATTGATAGTCTAACAGATCAATGTCAAAAATCAAGATAGAATTCCCGGGGATAGACTGATATTGATTTTGACCATAACCTAAGGCAGGCGGAATGTATAATTTTATCTTGCCTCCCTTCTTGATCAGGGGCAATCCGTTCTTCCAGCCGGTAATCAGGTTAAGAAGACTATACGCAACAGGTGCGGTTGACTTGTCAAATACGTTACCGTTGGTAAACATTCCGGTATAGTTTATGGCAACATCTGAGCAGGATGTAGGTGAACCGCCGGTACCTGCTGTTATTATAGTGTAGTACATGCCACTGCAATGCTTTGCAGCTGTGATGTTATTATCGGTTATATATTTTTCCAATCTAACAATTTGTGAGTCAGGAGCTTTCAACTGGCAGGCATCATAAGAACAGTTGGTATTATTTGTGGTGGTATTATCACCTTTCAAACAGGACGAAATAACCAGTATACAAGCCAGTCAAGCAAACAAAAGCATTTTCCTCATAATAAAAAAGGTTTCAAATATATCTCTATACGACTGAAAGGAGACACCTTTCGCTGCTTACTTACTGATTTTCTTTTTCCTGCTTAGCTAACAACTCACGGTATTTTTGCTCATGCATTTCCCACTTATGCCGCTTTGAAAAGATGGCAACAAATGAAACAATGAGTAAAAATGCAATGATAAGCACCATTGGATTAAAGTCATGATTGGATAGCTGGCTATTCAAATCCATAGTAGCTCTCTTATACCAGCCTGAAAATAGATTTAAGATGATAGGAATTCCAAACAGTAAACCAAGAGGCAGCCCTACAAGCCATTGTTTGAAAGTTTTCTTTTCAATGTCACGATTTTCCTTCCAGTAAATAACAAATTTTTTTTCATCATCTGTGAGCATACAGGTTTTTTTCAAAGTTAGCATGTTTAATTGTAAGGCATCCTTATCCTGATTTCACTAATATCAAGCCGTCAGCCGTCAGCTATCACGAGATCAAAAACCGACAAGTTTCCTTCTGATAGATGATAGCTGATGGCTTACCGCTTCATAATAGAACCTATGTGTGCCACGTTCCTAGCGATCTTATC
>CAXTDO010000126.1:0-10604 GCA_964242315.1 uncultured Flavihumibacter sp. | reverse complement strand
TTTCTGTACTGTCTTTCAGGTTAAAAAACTGGGTCCATGGAGCTAATGCGATAAGTGTTCCGCAACTGCCTGTAATGCCCTCGATCGTAATGTTCTCATAGACCTGGTAGGTATCAGGCCGCATTTTCAGTCGCAGAATGGATGTTTTATTTTCCATTTTGCAATTTCGCAGCACAATGTTGCGGGCATGAATACATTCATTGCCCATTGTTAACGTACCATGCGATTCTCCAAAGGTGCAGTTCTCAATAAGCACGTCCTCAACAGGGCCGTTCTGACTCTGTTTATGGGCATCAGTTCCTTTTCCACCCTTTATCGCAATTGCATCATCATTGACGGAAATATAACAATTGCGTATGGTCACTTTCTTACACACATCAAGGTCGATAGCATCGGTACTCGGTGCCGGCACAGGCAAGAAGGGTGATCTAATGTCGCATCCTTCAATTAGAACATTGTTACACTGGTATAAATGGGTAGTCCAGAATCCCGCGTTGTGAAGTTTTATTTTCTCTATGGTTACGTTGTTACAGCCCCAAATAAAAACCAGTCGTGGCCGGTGTACTTCGAGATTCGTCCATGGTTTACCGGCCTTGTCCATCGAATCGCGGTGCGACCAAAATTCTTTCCAATACCTGGTCCCGTCACCATTGATGGTGCCGGGACCAGCGATGCTGAAACTATCAACAAAGTAAGCGTTGATGAGGGCTGCATAATAAAGAAGGTTCTGGCCTTCCATACGGGAAGGTATCAGGGGATAATCGGCAATATTATCTGAACCCTTCAGTACAGCGCCTTCCTGTAAAACGAGCTTTGTTTTGGGTTTGAAAAACAAGGCACCTGTGAGATAAACACCTTTCGGTATTATTATAGTTCCGCCACCCTTTTCATATGCTTTGTCGATCACTTTTTGAATAGCTTCCGTACACACTTTGATACTATCAGCTTTGACACCAAATTTTGCAATGTCATAGTTTTGTGACCGGGCTGTAAATGCATATACAATGAGGCAAAAGAGGAAGGATAGCTTTTTCATCGTTTAAAAATGTTGCATTTTGATTGCCTGTAAATATATTGCTATACTGCTATTTAACCGGCTTTTTGTGAGTACACTATCAGGTATCAGGTATCAGCAGATCAAACCTGATAAGCATTCCTCCTGATAGCAAAAACGTTGTTTTAAGTTAAGTGTAAATTACGTATTGAATTGTAGTGGCTAATTTTGTAAGTAAACTGGTCGAACGGCTGACGGCTAGTACGCCTATTACGATTAACTTAACAATAGAACCGGATCCGTCACTCCATACGAAGTGACTTCACGGGGTTTGCCATTGCCGCTTTTATTGCCTGGAAGCTTATTGTTATACAGGATACCAACACCATCACCAACGCTGTTATAATAAATATCCAGATGCCCCCGGACGATTTATAAGCAAAGGATGCCAGCCATTCATTCACCGCCCAATAAGCAACAGGAAAAGCAATTGCCATGGAAATAATTATTGTCTTCAATGACTCGGTAGAAAGCAGCCTGACAATACTAATAACGGACGAGCCCAGCACTTTACGAATACCGATTTCCTTCGTACGTCTTTCAGCACTGAAAGCGACCATGCCAAACAAACCCAGACAGGAAATTACCACTGCCAGTAATCCAAAATATTTCACCAGGGCGCTTACCTGCATTTCGCTTTTATACATTTGCTCATAAGCTTCATCGGCAAAATGGTATTCAAAAGGATATACAGGATTAAAGTTCCTGGTAATTTTATTGATTGCAGCAAGCGCTTCTTTTGTTTTACCTGCATGCAGGCGGATCATCATGTAACTTGTGTTTGATGGCACCAGGCACAGTATCAATGGCTTTATGGGCGTGTGCAGCGAGGATATATGAAAATCTTTCATCACCCCTATAATTATTCCTTTGCCATTCCAGAATTGCACCTGCTTGCCCACCGCATCATTTTGCATACTCATCATTGTAGCGGCAGATTCATTTATTACATAACTTAAGGAGTCGCCGGGATAATCTTTAGAAAAATCACGCCCCTCTGCCATTGTTACGCCAAGTGTTTTTGTAAACCCATAACCCGTCCAGGTGGCAACTACCTCTGTTTGCAGATCGGTCGGTTTACCTGGCCAAGACAGATCTCCGGATGTGGAATTCAAATCCATCGGGAGTTGATTAACCGGCACTGAAGCCTCTACATACGACAACTTGTTTAACTCGTTTTGATAGGCATCCATTTTTTTATATAAATCCGCTTCGAGTGGCAAGTAAATAATATGTTCTTTTTCGAAGCCAAGATTTTTATTCTGAATATAATTTACCTGTTTCGATACCGCCAACATCCCAACGATTAAAAATGCTGATAAAGCAAATTGAACAATAACAAGAGCTTTACGCACGGATGCGACATTGCCGGTTTGAGTGCCAATATTTCCTTTTAAAATACGTATCGGTTTAAAAGAAGCTAAAAACACGGAAGGATAACTGCCGGCGATTATGGAGGTAACAGTAACAAGTACTATAATGGTGCACCATAGAGCAGGCTGAGAAAAGTTTAGTTCAATTTGCTTATCGAATAAATGATTGAAAGCAGGCAATATGAGCCAGGTAATCGCTAATGAAAACATGGTAGCCAGTAAGCAGGTAAAAAGAGACTCAGTCATGAACTGCCCAACCAGTGATGCCTTTCCGGAGCCGGCAACTTTCCTTATGCCTATCTCTTTGGCTCGCAGGGATGCTCTTGCCGTAGCCAGGTTCATAAAATTCATGCATGCAATCAGCAAAATAACGATAGCAATTGCGGCAAAAATTTGTACGTATTCAATGCGGCCCCTACCGGTTGGCTTTCCATTTTTATAATCAGCATACAAATACACATCCGTGATGGCCTGCAATGTTGGATAATTCGGCTTGAAACCTTCGGGCGCAAACTTTGGATAAACAGATCGCAAAGCATGCGCGGTATTTAGCAGATCTACCTGAGGTCTTAATCTTACATAAGTGAAAAAAGAAATATTACCCCAGCTTTTCATCCAATCCTGCTCCTGTTCTTTGAAATTTATCATCCAATCGAATTGTATGGTGCTGTTATGCGGAATATCTTCTATCACTGCACCGATCCTGTAATCCTTTGTGTTATCAATCCTTATTGTTTTGCCTACGGCTTCGGACGTATTAAAATATTTTTCGGCAATTTTTCTTGTAATAATAACCTGATCAATGGCGGCAATCGCTTCGTCAGCATTGCCATCAATAGTTTTAAACGGAAACACTTTAAAAAAACCGGCAGTAGCGTAGGTGCCTTTTTCTTTTAATGTCTTATCGCCGACAGAAAACAAAACATCGCGGCCGGATGTCATTTTTGTGGCCTGCTCTATTTGAGGAATAGTACTTTGAATCACTTCCGCCAGCGGTCCCGGGGAGGCAGTCATCGTTATTGTATCGCCATTAAAAGGAGCATTCACATGCACCTCATAAATGTTTTCTACCCCGGGGAAAAAGCGGTTATAACTCAGTTCATCACTTACCCAAAGCCAGATCAGCAAACTGCAGGATAAGCCAATCGCCAGTCCGAAAACATTGATAAATGCCGTGAGTTTGTTCCTTGTAATATTTCGCCAGGCGGACTTAAAATAGCTTTTAATCATACTGAATACAATTTGAATTTTTAGTATTTAGATGAGCAACTCCTTGTAGAGCTAAGAAACATGCCATTCATTCAGCTAATTGATTTTTCAAGATATAAGGTTATTCAGGACTTACCACAATGTACGGAACCGTACAATGATTGTCCGCAGACGGGTCAGTTCTTAAGTTAACGTGAATACTGGATTACTTTAAATGTAAGTCATTGAGTTAAGCGGAATTCAAAAGCGATTCGCCGGGTCGGAATTTTGTGTTGATAACCGTCAACTACAAATATTATATAATCCGGTATTCACGTTAAATTAAGGAAATGTTCAATATTCAACTATCAATATTCAATTCTCAATCAGGAACTCTTGACAAATGGACCACTGTCTTAATTGAAAATTGATAGTTGAATATTGATTATTGAATATTTTCTTCATTTTAGGCCTCTTAAGTCAACGACATTGATTGCTTATTGAACATCATTTGAATTCAAGCTCTCTTAACTTAATGACATTGCCCTAACGGGACTCGCTTTTGACAGAATACTATCTCACTGTTATTTAATGTAAAATCATGACTATGTTATTAAACAAGGAATGGCTTGAAACCAAATAAAACTCAAAGGCACGATCAGTTATTTACAAGCAGTTTAATTGATAAACAATCAATATATTATAATGATTCTAATCCAGTATTCACGTTAAGTTATCAAACGCAATCCCGAACGACTTCTAATTGTCTCCCTCACACTTAAGTAAGAAACTACCATAGTGTTAAGTTAAGTATGATAGAACGCATTTCAGTGTAGAAGTTAACCTTGTATTTCCTCTGTGGTTAAAAAACTATCCGGTGGTCAAAAGATAAATACGTCCATTTACGATTAACACTAAAAGAAAACTACCGTTCTTAACGGCACTGGGTTAAGACTGTGTAGCATTTCGAATTTACAGCCAGTTGCTCAGAACTTCTATTAAATCTTATACGGTTATTTTTATGACATTTGTGTCCTAACGGTAGGAATTAGTATACAGTAAGCTTAGTTACTTTTAAAGAGCATTAGCAACTCCGGCATACGTCTGCCTGATGATTTTACCGTTCCTTATAATGAAAGTATCCGTAGCATACTTAAGGTCGAATGTAGGTGTTTTCGATTGCCAAATAATATAAGCCACATCCCTGTCCGTTACCGTTTTATTTAGTTGAAAGACCGATTTGTCTTTTGGAAATTTTTTGTAAGCATCTACAAAATTATTTTTTATCTGCTCCAGCCCCTTATAAGTTGCATCCGGAGTAATCAAAACGGATTCTTCGGTATAATCAGCCATTACCTCATCCAGGTTATTGTTGGTAAAAGCCTGCCAATGATGATCCAATACCTGTTTTGTCTTATCCTCATTTATGTTGTCGGATGTATACTGGCTGTTAGTTGTTTCCTGACTTTTAGAAGTATCCTGTGCTGTTTTGATGGTGGAGCTATTGTCTGAACAGCCCAATACCAGCGAAAGGAGTGCAACTGGGAAATACATTTTTATATTCATACAATTTTAATTTTTAGGACTTTGATTTTTGAAATCAGAAAAACGCTTGTTCCGAGAACAGGAAGCAATAATAATAAGATTTTCTGATCAACGAACATCATTAATGTTGTATGCTGTTGCTCAAAGTTGTGTTAGGCACGTTGATAAAAATGCTAAAGCTATATGGATAACAGACTGGCACAATAAAATATCCCTTTACACCTATTTGTAAAGGGATATTTTATTTATTATTGAAGAATCAAATCAGAAATTCGCGCCGCCTGTATCCCACCACAAACGTGTAGCGATATCATCTTTGGCTCCCGTTCCCATTTTTGTTACAGCATCTGCAACGGCAGCCGTGTTACCCGTTCTTTCGCCATTGACAAAAGGCATTCTTTTGATCCACTGATCTGCGGGAATGACTCCCCAGTCGGGGCTGCTATCGTTCTTAGCCACATGAGGAATTTTAGGATAACCTGTTCTTCTGAAATCTACCCATGACTCCAAAGTCTGCGTAAACGAGGCCAAATATTTTTGGGTGATGATCTTTTCCAGTTTTGTCTCAGTCGGATCAGCGTTGTTCCAGGCAACGGTTATGGTAGAAGGCGCAATAAAATTATTACGAACGTCCACCGGATCTACGTAGTTAATTGGCTTGCTGGTAGCGTCTGCAATATATGCATCCGCACCGCTTGCGCCCCAGTCAGCAAAAGACGCCTTGATACCATTTTCATAGTTTGCCTTTGGATCGCCGGCACCCGTCCAGCCCCTCAGGCCTGCTTCGGCTTTCAAAAACAGTACTTCTGCGGCCGTGAGGTCTCTCCTGGTGGTGACGCTGTTAAAGTCGTTTGACACTTTGGAGAAAGGTAAGTGATCTGCTTTCGCTTTGATGTAAGCTCCGTTGCGAATTCCTTTGTAAGGAATAGCAGGGTGATCAGCCACTACACTTGCATCTGCAGGTGCAAAGTATCTGGAAATCCTTCCATCATTATAACCTACCAGAAATGATTCCATTATTGCGCCCATACGGGTGTCATCCCATTGGTAACAGATCTGTGCTACCGGCATGATGTTACCAAGCAACTTGTTGGTGAAGTTGTCGGCGTTGGTTTCGATCAATCCTGCAGGATCGCTCAATGCTTTTTCACCCTGGGTTTTGGCAGTAGCCTTGTCAATTTTTGACAGACGCATTGCCAGCCTCAGCCTTACTGAGTTAATTAATTTCATCCATTTGGGGATGCTACCCTGGTAAGGAGTAGGATCAAATTTTGCGAAAGTTGTATATTTATTATTTGCTGCAAAATCGGTTTGAATGGAATCTAATTGCCTAAATAATAATGGGTATAAATCAGACTCTTTATCATAAAGAATGGAATTGGCGGAGCTTCCGTAGTTGCTATAAATAACCGGCC
This sequence comes from uncultured Flavihumibacter sp., assembly GCA_964242315.1. Lineage (GTDB taxonomy): Bacteria > Bacteroidota > Bacteroidia > Chitinophagales > Chitinophagaceae > JADCRZ01. The sequence continues at coordinate 4,029 of CAXTDO010000126.1, read as the reverse complement.
CATGTATAGCTGCCAGTTTGGAGATGCCGATTATACGTATCAGTTTTGCCCAGTCGGCAAACATGGGCTTATTATACTGTTGAGCTTTTTCAATAACCAGTTTCCCCGGTGACATTACACTACCGTAAATGCGGCCCCAGTAGGAATTCCAACGGATATAGTAAGTAGTGTTATTAACGTTTCCGACAAAGTCCGTGGGTGTACCCATAACGCCCATCCAGGAGTCGTAGCAGAGATCTTCTTCGATCTGATGACCGTTCAGGTTGAATATCAAACCGGCAATAGGCCCACCAAACAGGTTACCGTCCTCTACAAGCATCGCATCAGAAATCTCGGCGGGATTCACATTAGTATCAACAAAATCCTTAGTACACGATCCAAATGTGACCAGGATAAAAAAAGCAATAATTATTTGTCTCATAGTATTTTTTTTAGTCCTTTCAGATATTTAGTCCAATAGAAATTTAAGCTTCAGTTCCTTTAGAATGTAAATTTAATATTAATTCCATACGACCTGGTAGGAGGCAAACCGAAGATATCATTAGACTGTACGTTGTTAGCAGTGCTAACGGATTGTTCCGGATCAAATGGCGCATCTTTATATAAAAAGAAAAGGTTCCTTCCCACCAAAGACACAGATGCATCTTTGAATACAGGATTTTGTTTAGCTGCCCTGAAAGTGTAGCCAATTACTACCTGACCAACTCTCACGTTTGTTCTTTTAAAGATATAAGGTTCCATAATCTTGTTCCTGTCACCTACTGAAGAATAGTAAGTATATGGGTCGATGCTTGTTACAGCCGTTGTTCCCATGATAGCGTTAATAGGTACATAACCCTGGTCTCTCGCGTCTGCCGTTCTTTTACTTACACCGTAAGAATCCAGAAATCCTTCTGTTTTGGAGAAGGCAACACCACCGAATTTACCGTTGATCAACACACTGGCTGACCAGTTTTTGTAACTAAAGTTATTGTTCCATCCTAACAGGTAGTCAGGGTTTACATTGCCCACTTTTGTCTGAGTCGCTTCCTTGGTTGGAACAGCATTGCCATCAAGAATAATTTGACCTGAAGCGTTTCTGGCAAAATGATAGATGTAAACGTCATTAAATGAGCCACCTGCTTTAATAAGAGATGCGAAACCTTCATTATCGCCGCCTACCTGGAAGCCAGGATTGGAGGGAATCAGTTCAACAATCTTGTTTTTGTTCTGCGAAGCATTCACTGCAGTTCTCCAACTGAAATTTTTCCCGCGGATTGGTTCCGCATTAAGTGTCAGCTCAAATCCATGATTGTCAATCTTGCCGGCATTGATATATTGGGTAGTGTAGCCGGAACCTGATGGAGCAGGAAGGCTAAGAAATTGGTTGGTGCTGATATCTTTGTAATAAGTAAAATCCAAACCCAGCCTTCCTTCAAAGAAACGGATCTCACCGCCATACTCATTGCTCTTGATCTTCTCCGGTTTCAGGTTGGTGAAAGGAAACTGCGTGTGCTGGTTGAACCCTCCGTCAGTACCGCTGGCGACAGTGTTTTGCGGCACAACTACGTTAAAGGGAACCTCATTTGCTGTCTGGGAGACATTGGCTCTCAATTTAAAGAAAGAGATTACTTCAGGCAATTTCAGCATCTGGCTGATCACGAGTGATCCACCGATGGAAGGATAGAGATAAGACTGGTTGCCGGTAAGCGCCAGGGTAGAAGCCCAGTCGTTACGTGCTGCTATATCAAGGAACAAGAAGTCCTTAAAGCCTAATTGTACATCTGCAAATACTCCCTGTTTGATGATTCTGTTGACAGTTTGATTGAAGATGACATTAGGAGGCATGTTCGAGAAAGTGAAATAGTTAGGGAACCACATTGCCTGGGTTCCGTTACCCACGTTCATGCCGTCGTTAAACACGTTTTTCTGATAACTCGCACCGCCAAGAGCAGTCAGGCTTAGATCGCCGAAATTGTTGCTGTAAGTTAAGATACCATCGGTGTATAAAGATTGATCTATGTAACGAGCATAAGACCAGGTACCCGTAGAACTAACAGTAACCGAATTTCCACCGGCTGCAAAACGATTGTCTCTTGTTACGTTGTTGTAATCGATGTTGCCTCTTGCCTCAAACCTGAGGTGCGGAGCGATATCCCATGATCCCTTTACGTTCGCAATTGCCCTGTTAGATCTTTGCCTTTTAGGATCTTTGTTCAATTCCCAGAAAGGATTGTTTTGTTTTTCTTCTGTAGAGTACCAGTTCATTTTATACAACGCCCTGTTACTGTCAAGTATCATGTAATTGTTCCTGTAATAGTTAAAGTCCCTGTTTCTTGCAAACAGATACAAGCCGGTAAGCGGATTATTGTAGTAACCTGCACCAGGGCGGTTTTTAGATATTTCTGAAGAGAATATTACATTTGAACTTAGCGTAACCTTGTCGTTCAGCAGTTTGGTGCTTTGATTAAATGAGAAGTTGTGCTTGCTGTACGTGTTTGTAGGAACAACACCTTTTGCGGAAACATTTGTATAGGAGAAATAAGCCGTGGTTTTGTCGTTTCCGCCATATACCGATACTCCGCTTGTAATGGTGTTGCCAGTTTGGAAGAAATCTTTAATGTAACCTTTCTGATAGTTGTCAGACATCACATTAGTAACCGGTGACTTGGTGATGTTAACCAGTTGAGCTGGCGGTGTTACCCCCAGGTTCGGCGGAGTCCAGTTATAGTCACCGCCTACGGTTCCATACTTGTATTGAAAATCAGGAAGGCCTGATACCTGTTCCAGAACGGTACTGTGGTTGAAGTCTATTTGTACTTTACCGGCTTTGCCTTTTTTGGTGGTGATAATGATTACACCATTAGCGCCCTGGCTACCATAAAGGATGGCCGCGTTTGCTCCTCTTAATACGTTGATACTTTCGATATCGTTGGGGTTGATGGCTGAAAGTCCATCGCCGCCATCTGTTCCACCATAAGTATCTGGTTGTCCACCCTTATTGTTTACCATGGGAATACCATCAATTACATACAGCGCCTCACTCAGTCCCGTCAATGATTTGTTACCTCTTAAAACAGCTTTGGTAGAACCGCCGGCGCCGGAGTTGCTGACCTTGATATCCAGGCCCGCTGCTTTACCACTAAGAGCATCAACAAAATTAGTGTTGGCAGCTCTTCTCAATTCTTCACCGCCGATCTGTTGCGTAGCATAAGTTAAAGCCTTCTTTTCCCTTCTGATGCCCAACGCGGTAACAACCACTTCATTCAATTGTTTCCTGTCCTGCGCCAACTCAACGGAAACAGTCTTATCGTCTGCCTTTATTGCCATTTGTTTGGCCTCAAATCCAACGGATGTAATGATAAGCGTAACATTACCCGAGGGAACGGCTATGGAAAAACTGCCATTCGTGGCGGTAGTAGTACTAACAGAAGAGCCTTTAACTGTTATAGAGGCCCCCGGAACCTCCGTCCCGTCTGTTGTATTAATAACTTTACCTGTAATTGTTCTCGTTTGTGAGAACCCTTGTAGAAAGAAAAGAATTAGAAAACACGTCAAAAGGCATTTTAACTTGTACATAAGCATTTGTTTTTGATAATCTGAGATTACCTTAAATTTTTTGATTAATCTAAGATGTGTAAATTGTTAAATTTAAAAAATTTTGTGGAATCTCCCTCAATGGTCAAAAAAATCTTTATGTTGTTAATTAAGCAGCTTAAGAACAGGTATTATTTCTTTTCGCCTAGATATTATACATATTAAATTATCATTAATACATAGTTGGTCAACATATCATCGGTTGATTGTAGAGCTGTGTGACAGAGCATAGAAAGGGGCGGTAACATTACAATCCATAACTTTACACGCTAACAATTAACATGATAAGGGCTGTTTTAATAGATGATGAACCGCAAAGTCTGAAATCGCTCGTTATTAAGCTGGCGGCTGCAGGCGGAGATGTAGAAGTTATCGCTTCAATAAGTGAGCCGGAAAAAGCGGTTGTAATGCTTCCTTCCCTGCAACCGGATGTTGTGTTCCTTGACATAGAGA
>CAXTDO010000125.1:0-10624 GCA_964242315.1 uncultured Flavihumibacter sp. | reverse complement strand
GTAAAACCAACAATCCACCGCAAAAGGTACTCAATAGTTTAGGGAAGATCCGCCGTTCAAAAGATTGGATGATTAAATTTCCTGAGAATAAAAACACTTCAATTATTGAAGACGAGACGTTGGAATCCTATCTCGCTTTGAACTATCCGAACTATGGAAGTATTGAACAATGGGCTTTTAGTGAGCTTCTCAAAACTCAGGGCACTGATGCAAACGCTTATATAGCCGTTATTCCTCAGCAATTCGAGATCCCTGAAAGTGATTACTTTAAACCTGTTGCAATTATATTCAATTCAGACCAGGTGCTTTATCCACCCGATAAAGGTGATTACTGTGTCTTAAAAAGCACAGACAAGGTAGATCTAACGGATGATAAAGGCAATGTCACATATAACGAAGGCAGTGTTTACTATGTTATAAACACAGTTACCATAAACCGGTATGAGCAGATCAGCGCCGGCATGAACTTTAGAGTTATAAAAAACATCAATCCGTTTGGCGAGATCCCCGTATTTAAGATCAAAGCAGTTTCCAAACAGCAAAAAGATAATAGCAACATTCAGGTAACAAGGCTTGATCCGATGATCGAGTCACTTGATGAAGCGGCCCGGGAATATAGCGACCTGCAGGGAGTTAAAGTTCAACATGCCAATCCACTTTTCTGGTACATTCAAAGCGCCGACTGTGACGCCTGTAATTCCATGGGTAAAGTTACGATCATGGAACCTGTTCCTCCTTTACCCGGTCAGGAGATGTTTGGCACTCCTCAGACAAGGCCATGTGTAGTACAGTGTAAAAAATGCCATGGTACTGGTAAGCTTAAGTTTTCGCCTTATGTTTCCCTGGCTGTTAAACCTGCAGGTCTTGGGCAGCAAAACGTACCAACGCCTCCGGCCGGCTATGTTCAGCGTGATGTAGAGGTAATGAAGTTCTTGCAGGAATCTGTAAAAAGCCATTTGTTTGATGCTCTTGCTTCCGTCAATTTCCAGTTTCTTGACCAGACGCCATTATCAATTTCTGGGGATGCTAAGAATGTCGATCGCGAAGAACTTAACAATTTCGTTTATTCTTTTGCTGAGGATATGATCTGGTCAATTGAAAAGAGTATATACTGGATAAATGAATGGAGATATTACATTCGGGTGCCTGAAAGAAAAGCAAGGCGCGCCCAGTTACCGGAAATACCTACGCCTGAAAACTTTGATCTGCTTCCTTCAGAATATCTCATCGATGAAATAGCCAAGGCTAAAACAAGTAAACTGAATCCAGATCTTATTGCCGCACTTGAAAAGGACTTTGCAGCGAAGAAGTTCTATAATAAACCTGAAGTGTCGGAACGGTTATCCCTTGCCTTTGAGCTTAATCCGCTTCCTGGCTTATCGGATGATGAGAAGATGACCAGGCTGTCAAACAAAGGCATTACTCTGCAGGACTACGTAATAAGTTCCAACATTGAACAGTTTGTAAAACGGGCAATGAAGGAAGAAAAAGACTTTTTAAAAATGTCTTGGACTGATCAGGTAAAGGTTATGGTTACGTATGCTAAGGAAAAAGTAAGTGAGAATACGGCTAAGGAAAAGCTGGTGATTGCCACACAGGAGGATCAGGGTAACCAGCCTGGTGCTCCAGCAAACGAAAAACAAGCAGCTGCATAATGGCTAAAAACTATTCATTTATACTGAATCTGGCAGTATATCCTTTTTACCTCCGCTTTTCATTTGAGGAGTCCGACGACCAGGTGATAAAGTTTTTTAAAAGGCATAGAATACTGCGTGATGACTATCAGATTATAAAGTACGAAAGTGAACACAGTCCAGCAAGGTGTATCATGTTAGAAGGTGTCGGGGTAATTAGGATGCGAAGTATACCAAAAACAGCAGCCGATTTATCTTCGCTACAACATGAAATAACTCACTATGTCATGTTTCTTTTATTTAACCAACTTGGCATGGTTCATAATGACGATACAACTGAGGCATACGCTTACTTAACAGCTTATATAACCTACGAAGCATACAAGCGATTACCTAAATTCAGATGACAGTAGCCGAACAAATATTAAAGCTCATTCAATCATCGATCGATGACTTCAATGCCGGTATACCAGGCATTCAAAAAAAGCTTTACAGCGATCTGGTCAAAGAACTGCAGAAACTTGAAACCAGAGAAGGCAACATACTCTCGAATGTAAACAACCTCAAGCTCATTGGTAGCATTCGAAATAAGCTTGAAAAAATCATTTTGAATGACCAGTACATTAAACAGGTTGAGAATTATATAAAAGCCTTCGATCTGGTTACTGCATTACAGATAGAATATTTTCAGCAATTCAATAAGAAGTTTTATCCGGCTAAAACGCTTAAGATTGTAAGGGAGATTTCCATCGAGGCAACTCTTAACTCGCTGACTGAAGCCGGCATCAATGCAAATGTGCTGGATCCTGTTCATGATCTGTTGAGAGTTAACATTACATCCGGTGGAAACTATCCGGATTTGCTTGGCAGCCTTCAGGATAAGATTATGGGTAATGAAAAGGAACTGGGCGGTTTGCTGAAATATTCAAAACAGATTACTACTGATGCACTGAATCAGTATAGCGCTAATTATCATAAAACAGTTGCTGAAGACCTTGGACTGGAATGGTACAGATATGTAGGAAGTAACCTTACAACTACCCGGGAGTTTTGTGAGTTCTTAACCAAAAAGGATTATGTTCATAAGTCAGAATTGCCTGCTATTATTGAGGGCCTGATTGATGGCCACCAGTGCGCCATATATAAGAAAACCGGACTTCCTTATGGGATGGTGCCAGGAACTAACGTTTCAAATTTCCAGACTTTTAGGGGTGGTTTTAACTGCGGGCATCAGGCTTTTGCTGTACCTACTTCGGCGGTTCCTGCTGAAAAAATAAGTTCCTCACTCGTTAAGGAGAAGTAAAGATTTTGGAGTTGATGAACATATTTGAATCTGTTTAGATGTACCTCGTTGTTTGGTTCAATAATAGATGCAAATTGCAATTCATATATCCTTAAAAACCTATTTGCAGAAGGCATTACTGATATTTCATATTGCACTTCACCTCTCCACACTTCCATATTTGGGACTACGTTAAAGCCTAAGCGAGTAAGCCAGTCTTCGGTGAGTGGTATCGGATGTATTAAATCTGAGTCGCAGCGTCTATACATCTCCTCTATCATAATCTTTTCTTCCGAAACAAGCTCAATTATAAAATGAGATTTATAATCTTTAAAATAAATAAAGTTTCCTATTCTAAGTTCATTTCCGTTGATCATTGTCTCGCTTGTTTGATTTATTTAGATCGTTTTCCAGCTGCTTAAGCTTCTCTTCTTCCACTTTTTGTTTTTGCTCTTCTTTCAATTTTCTTCTTCCTTCCATTAGCTCGTCGAAGTCAATGTCAGTTACAGACAAAAACTTTTTAGTTTGTTTTTTCTTTGCCGGCATGCAGTTTTTTGCCAGTAAGATAAGCAGCTTCAATCATCATTGCAATAGTTTGACTGAGGTTTACTTTTCTGTGTTTTTGCTTGCTATACTCCAGCTGCTTTTCATAGATAATATCAAGAACATTGTTCGGAATATTCGTAAAAGAAATGCCATTTGCCATAACTATAGTTTGTATAGCAAATATAATAAATAGTCATTTTATTAATCCAAAAGATGAATTAATAATACCATGTATTACTTTTATTCAATCAAAATCATTTTTTCCTCATGGCAAAAGTTCTAAAAGTTACCAAAGCAGATAAAACGGTTCACGTTGTTCCTATCTCGAACAAAACTTTTTATCAGCATATGAACAATAGAATTTTAAGTGTTGGGCAGCAGATGAAGTTGGAAGAAATTGACGAAAAGGAAGCTAAAGACCTGCCTTATTTTGATGAAAACTACGTGACCGGTGCAGAAGCCCAGGATAAGGTAAGCGAACTAAAGCAAAGGATTGCAGAACTGGAAGCTCAGGACAATCTTACCCCATTGCAGCAAAATATTGCTAAGTTAGAAGCAAGGCTTTCCAGAGCTGCTGCTGTAGGTACTGGCATCGATCCGGCAGCAGCTTCAGTTCCTTATGCTGCGGAGCCACCAGTTGTGTCACCGTTCACCGCAGAGGAGTTTACAAGCAATGTAAAAAATGATGGAGGTGTAACTTCATTCCAATCCCCTGCAGATGATCATTCCGGCAAGGCAAAACATGATGGTGCTACAGCTACACATCTCACGAAGGCCGAGGATGTAATTGAAGCAATTAAGAAAGCGAAGACGGTGGCTGAAGTAAATCAACTCTTCAATGGCGATACTCGTAAAACAGTGATTGAAGCCACTACAAAAAGAATCAACGAACTGAACGAAGCCGCTAAATAACCTTACTATTCATTTATGAAATTGATAGATCTTTTAAAGTCTCTGGCTACCAAATCAAAACTTGACCTTACCAAACCTGAATTTGTTTCAGTATTGGAAGCAAGTAAAGACATCGAAGTGCCCCAGACTTTTGCAGATCAATTGGAAAGTTCATTGATGACAGAGGATGCAGCCTTTAATAATCAAAAAGTTCGTGGAAGAGTTCACGCTGAAATATTTGATGGTGAAGATTTATATTTAAACACTATCCTTCCTGATCTCGACATTGAAGATCAAGCAAAAGATCTTATTAAGGGTGAAAAAAGCACCAGGGAAAAAATTCACAAAACAATTGCCTCTTTGAATGAAGCTAAAAAGAGAGCAAAAAAATCAGGTGATACTGTTACTGAAGAAGCATTAAAACAGCAAGTTGCTGATCTCAATAAACAGCTGAAATCAATTAAAGACTCCCATACGGCTGAGCTTTCAAAAGTTCAGGGCGAAAGGGACAATGATTTTATCAACTTCGAATTAATGACTGCTCTTGGAGCTAAGCAGTACGCTCTTCCAGAATCCATGCCTGCAAAGCAGAAATTAAAAACCGCTTTGCTTATAATTCAGGATGAGATAGCTCGTAAAAATCTAAAAGTCGTTAAAAAGGACAATGGCATTAAGCTTATTAAAGCTGATGGCACTGATGCTTATGACGAGAGAAATACCTTGTTGGAACTCCCTTCCTTCATTGACGGAGCGCTCGCTCAAAACGGGTTGCTGAAAAATTCTGACTCATCTAAGAGTGAAAACGATCAAAAAAATTCCCAGTTTGACACACGATCTAACGGACAAGGACAGGTTGTAAACACTCAGTTCTTATCTGAAATAGATAAAAGCATCAATAGCTTAATTAATTAGGCTGCAGGGAACTTCTATCAAATTCTTTATTCATTACTTAAAGTACATTTTATGTCAAGCTATGGCCTTGCCTTGCCTGTATACCTTACAATGCAACAGGTTTTCAGGTCTTCAAATCCTGAGTTAAAATTAACTCCCCGGGGTTACCTGGATTATCTTTTACACAATAATAAACCCACAATTCTGTCCGATACTATCGATGACAGATCTGGTTATATCAGGGATGTAAAAGTTCGCTACCGTAAAAGGATGGGCCTTGGACGAACAGTGACTACTGATGACTGTTCTATCCAGGGAGGTATTGGCAGATTTGAAATGACGCTTCCCTCAACGCTGTTCAGAAAGTTCGCTTTGTTTTTCCCCTGGTCCGTCATTGAAAAGTTTTCCGAAGATGCACTTGCCATGCGTAATCTGCCTAACAGCACTCCTCCTACGCAGGTGATGCAAATTGTTATCGATGATTTCCAACAGGCGCTTAACGGCATCCTGGGTGATATCAACGATGACCTGTTAAGCATCCAGGCTGCTTCATTCGGTAAAAATGCAGTAAACAGCCTTAATACCCCGAAAACCTTTAACATTCCTCTTTCTACCACTACTAACGATATCACCCAAGGTTTCACCATGCTGATGGCTGACGCCATGGCAAACGAAGTTGTTCCGGATTTTATCGGCGCGGCCTTCGTAGGAAGTGGTTTAATAAATAATTTCTATCTGAAGCAGGATTACGATCCGGCTAAGACTCCAAAAATTCCCGCATTCTATTATGATCCCCGGGCGCAGGCTAAATGGGGTGTGAATCAGTTTGGCCTTTTCGAAAGAGACGCTGTTCAGTTTGTCAATATCTGCAGGTTCCGTGGCGCTGCCAAGAGCGGCCGGTTCGGAACTTCAAAGTTCGGTACAATGAAGTGGCCGGTGCTGGACAGCTTCGGCGGTACGGGATTGTCAGATTTTGAATTTGATTTCCAGGTGCGTGAACTGGATTGTCCTACTGATGATATGGTTATCGGGGGTGGAGATCCGCAGGCTGTTGGACGTGGCGTTGTATTCGATCTTATGGCCTCTTACCAGCAGGTAAATATTCCTGCAGATGCTTATGAGGACACAGACCCTCTAACCGGGACTAACGGAACTTTCCGCTACACTGCTACAAACGCATAATCCCTATGGACTGCCTGAAAGGATATATCGGGATTGCTGGTTGTGGAGCTGTGCTACCAGTACCGGGAAACGGACAAACTTTGTCTGATGTTTACTCCGGACTAACTATCAACCAGCTTCCTGGTATATCACTGAAGTCAATTGAAAAAATTGCCAATGCAGAGCAGGAAAATTTCTTAGGTGTATGGAAGGATGTTGAGAGAAGGGCATTGCTTAAATTCTCTATCGCATTTAAAGGAAGATTAAACCTCAATCATTCATTAACAAATAAAACTGTTGTTAACTGCCTCGCCTGCGAAAATAAAGAGCTCTTTGCTGTATCGCTTTGGTATCTCTTAGGAACTGAAATGATGATTGAAAGAACTTCTTCAGACCGGCTTAACCGTTACACGACAGGTATCGATCTTGAAAAAGCTGAAGAACTTAAGATCTCTTTTTATTCTGAATATCAAACGGCTTTTGAAGATGCAATGAACGCTATAGCCATCGCCGGCAGTGATTGTTTAGAGCCTGATCAGTGTCTTGAGTGCAATAACCAATACATCTCTTTTGTGGAAGCAAGTGTATGAAGTATCAAAGCAACATATCGGAAATAGTTAGGATCAAGATCAACCAGCTGCAGGATTTGCAGAATCCCGATCAGATGCTCCGGGCTGTTGCTTTAGGCGTGTTACCGGAACTAAAAAAACGTGTCCACATCGAAGGAAAAGATACCGACGGCAACCAGATCGGAACATATTCAAAAGGGTACATGGTTGTGAGGACCGGCACTTATCAAAACGCAGCCACGTATAAGAAGGGAGCAAACAAAGGCAAAAATAAGGACTCAGGAACATTTACCAATAAATCAGCAAAGGCAGGTAAAGAAAGACCTAAATATAACCGTACGGCTGATACTAAAGTAATTGGATCGCTTACCAGGCAGATGGAAAATGATGAGTCTGTTGTACCAACACCGAGAGGTTATGGCATCGGTTTTAAAAACCAGGCTAACTACGAAAAAAGTCAATACCTGGAACACACATACCGTAAAAGAATCTGGGGCCTTACAGCTGATGAGCATTCCCTAGCTATAAGAATCGCTGACGCATACGTAAACGAACAATTTAATCCATCTTAATTGCCATTCACAAATACCATAGTAACATTTATAAACGACTACCTGAAAGACAAAGCACTTAACAAGTCAATCCTTCAGCCTGTACAGTTTTATAATGTTGCCAGCCAGGTTTCCCAGAAAGATCAGCCTGCTACAATGTTCCCGGGCGTCATAAACATTGATGGTGAAATTGAAGCGGTTCAGCCTGATGACATCTATAATATTTCGATTTATCACAAGGTAATTAGCAACACCTATACGGCTGTAAAGAAGAGTTATGGAAATGAAAATGATATCCAATCGCTTACCGAAATGCAGCTCTTTGTTTTCGCTCAGTCGGATAAGATAAAAATGACAGCTGAGTCACTTGAGCCGTTTATTGTTTTTGGTCTTCCGGGATCCATAGAAACAGATCTGGCCGCTGACTTAAGAATCAAGTCCTGCTTAATCACTCCTCTTAGTAGCGACATGGATAAGATTCGAAACTTCAAAAATGAATTTCCCGGCTTTAAGTTTTTCCTGAAGCCCGAACATATATTTTTCTCAGTTAGATATCAGATTAAAAAAACTTTCGATCGCGATTGTGTCGATGCATGTACTTGATAAAACTTCAAAATTAAAATATGAAACAGTTTAAATTCCTGGCCGCTTCTCTCCTTATGATAACAGTTTTTTCTCTGCAAACTCATGCACAGAACTTCCGTTCAAAAATTGCTTATTTATCAACGACCGATAGCTCTATTCACACTATATGCACAGTGCCTGTGTCTCCTAACGAAGCAGGTATTTTAACTTTTAATGTAATAGGATACGCGCAGGACAATGGAGCTGCTGTTACATCATGTTACATAGCCCGGTATATAAATGTGTCAGGAACGATAACCCTTGGAACGCCAACGGCTATTCTTCCAACGCAATCCGACGCGGCAATTACAACAAGTAATACATTTTTTACAGTTTCAGGTAATAACATTCTGCTTGGAGTAAAAGCAGGAAGGCCTGTGCCGGTCAGATGGCAGGCGACAATTCAGAGAGAATCAAGGGTTAAGAATAACTAGACCCTTTGAAAATAAATTAATTCATTTTCTAAATATATAAGTTATGGCTCTTTATACCGGCGAATGCTCCGACGATCTTCCAGAACACCTTTGCACGCCTTGCCCGACTGTGACGAACAGGGAGTTCGGCCGCGTAAGAACAAGCGGATTTATATTCGGTGATTACTATCCTACCTTAATGGCAAATCCCACTTTAAAGGCGGTATGGGATGCGGGTATTTTGGCAGGTAAAATTATTGTAGTTCCTGAAACTGCAGGCGCTTACGATCCAGGAACACCAAAAGAGCTTAAAGGGTACGGCAACAGGCCTAAAAGTTACGGTCCACGCACAATGAAGCTCGACTTCTCTGATCCTAATCTGGTGGATAACTATGCACATTATAATGCGCTTAGCGGTCAAACGGAGTTATACCCTTTCTTTGTTACCAGTTCTCAGCTTCGCATATTTGACGCTGTAGGAACTATCACTGCTAGCGACCCGGTTGCCGATGATATTGAATCAGAAGTAACCTGGAACGTATCTGTAGAAGTTGTAAGCGCTACGCTTCCCCCTTACTTCCCTATAACAAATCTGGTCAATACCGTTTTCAAGTGCTCTTACTTAAATACACTTACAAATGGATTGCGGTTTACCACTCAGCCATTAACCCAAACTCCTGCAAGCGGAACTGATGTGACATTTACAACGGTTGCTGCGGGCGGATCAGGAACGAAAACATATCAGTGGCAAATATCCACAGATGGTGGCACAACCTGGACAAACATTACAGGTGCAACCTTGGCGACCTATACAATCAATGATGCCACTTCTGCAAACAACGCAAAGTATCGCAATAGGGTTACTGATACAACGGGTACCATCAACTCGACCGTTGCTACACTTACCGTAGCCGCTCCAACAAGTTATGATACAACTTTAACTTTCACCTCGTCAACATCAGCAAATGCTGCAGGTGTAGCGGGTGAAGTATTAGCTAGTGACGCAGACCTAAAGTTTGAATTCAACTTGGTTACACCCAGAACAGGAACTCCGGCAAACATGAATATTAATTTAAGCAGCACACTCGTAATGGTTGTGACATTCCCGACAGACTACGCTGGGGCCGCTTTCAAGTTCACTGATGCGGCAGGAGTTGTTCATACAGGCGTATTCACTAATGGAACAGTAAACTTTTAATATAACTGCGATGGTTAATAGCCGTCGCTTATAATTTATTTTATGGCAAATAATTTAGCGATCGGCCCAAATGCAGTTGTAGCAAAAGCTGCAGCTGCAGGTGTAACATTTATAGCTGCCGGTTTTACTTCTTCTAACTGCGCTATTATCTATAAGGTTGCTGACCCACTGCAATCGTGGGTACCCGGGCGATCAATAAACGCTATTACCGCATTTGAAGCTGACCAGGGATATTATATTGTTATGCTTGCCGCGGCTGATATGACAGCTAATGTAGTTCCTCCTATTACTATTGTATCCCCGGCCTACCTTGATGCTCTGTTTACAGGAACGAACTCAACGAGCTTAAGTGCATATACTCCAAGCGTCGGTCCTGCGTTCACCGAATTCGACGGTACATGGCAAATTCAGGGTAATAAGGCTGTAAACATAGGGTCTGCGCCGACAAGTACTCAGTGGGTTGCACTTGCAAACATTGCTAATAAAACCGATGTAAAAATAACTGCTATTGTAAATACAATTGGAACAGCAGGCTTTCAAATCTGGTTACGTGCAAGCGGTATAGCAGGCACTAACTGTATCCTGCTGAATTTTGGTCAGGTTACAAGCGGTGGCTCGCAAGCCTGGAATATAATCGCTTACAACATTGTGAACGGTACTGCTACTGCATTTGTGCCAAATCAGGCCGCTGTACAGAACAATCCAATAAGCGGGGATCTGACAGTCGTGGTAACACTGATCGCAAACAGTCTGACTGTAAGCATGAATGGAACTAATTATATCACAAATCAGACTGTTCCTACAACGCAAACAAATACCAGGTTCGGTTTTGGTGCAAACGTAACAGGTGCTACAGCTTCCGAT
>CAXTDO010000124.1:0-10642 GCA_964242315.1 uncultured Flavihumibacter sp. | reverse complement strand
TGCCCAGGGTGGAATAGCCGGTGTTACCGACTTTGAAAAAGACAGTTTCATAAAACATATAAATGATACGCTGATAGCAGGCGATGGCTTATGCAATGAAAAAATTGTTGATATAGTTGTTAAAGAAGGCGTTGACAGAATTCAGGAGTTAATAGAATGGGGGGCCAAGTTTGATAAAGATTCCGGTGGTGAGTATGCGCTGGGAAGGGAAGGCGGGCACAGTGAATTTCGCATCTTACATCATAAGGATGTTACGGGTATGGAGATGGAACGGGCCCTGGTAGAAAAAGTAATGAGCCAGGAAAATATCCAAATTATAAAACATTGCTTTGTACTGGACCTTATTACCCAACATCATCTTGGTTTTTTAGTTACAAAGGCTACGCCCGATATTGAATGTTATGGAGTATATGCATTCAATCTTAAGAATAACCAGATAGAAAAAATTATTGCAAAAGTAACGTTGCTTGCAACGGGTGGTAATGGCCAGGTATATAGAACTACTACTAATCCTTCTATTGCTACAGGAGACGGTGTGGCTATGGCTTACCGGGCTAAGGGCAGGATAGAGAATATGGAATTCATCCAGTTTCATCCAACGGCTTTGTATGAAGCCGGTGTTGGCGGGCAAGCCTTTCTTATCACCGAAGCGGTAAGAGGTGACGGAGGTATTCTTTGCGATAAAAACGGCGAACCCTTTATGCAGCGTTACGACGAAAGAAGAGACCTTGCCCCACGCGATATTGTAGCCCGCGCTATAGACAGCGAAATGAAGATTAACGGTACTGAGCATGTGTACCTGGATTGCCGGCACATGAACCTGGAAAAGTTCATTCATCACTTTCCCAACATCTACGAAAAGTGTTTGTCAGAAGGTATTAACGTATCAACGGATCTTATTCCTGTTGCACCGGCAGCCCATTATAGCTGCGGCGGTATTAAAACCGATGAATGGGGAAGAACTTCTATCAATAATTTATATGCGGCAGGCGAATGTGCTTCCACAGGGTTACACGGCGCCAACAGGTTAGCCAGCAATTCCCTTCTTGAAGCAATGGTATTCGGACATCGCTGCTTCGAAGACGCCGTTCAAAAAGTAGACAAGATTTCTTTTAAAGAAAATATTCCCGATTGGGATGCTTATGGTACCAATGCTCCCAAGGAAATGATTTTGATCACTCAAAGCTTAAAGGAATTGCAGCTATTGATGAGTGATTATGTTGGAATTGTAAGAACCAATGTACGATTGTTACGGGCACTCAAGCGGCTGGACCTGTTGCATGAGGAAACAGAACAACTTTATGAAACTTCTACTGTGTCGCCGCAGTTATGTGAACTGCGCAATCTCATTACTGTAGGCTTTCTGATTGTAAAAGGCGCTTCTTTCAGAAAAGAAAGCCGTGGACTGCACTACAATACTGATTATCTATCTAAAAGTGCACTTGTACAAAATACTGTTTTATAGCCTGGCCGGAATTTCCGCCTGGACAAGTTGTATTGTATAACCGCAAGCGTATTTGCTATCAGCCATCAGCAGGTCAGTGCGTCCGGACTTCCTATTGATAGCCGATAGCCGATAGCTAATAGCAAATACATCAAACTACAGTTAACTATGTATTATATCGTTTATGGTATCTTCTATTTAATCTCCCTGCTTCCTATACGTGTTTTATATGTTCTGTCTGACGCAGCATATGGTTTGATTTATTATATTATCCGTTATCGAAGGGAGGTGGTTATGAGTAATCTTACAATAGCCTTCCCCCAAAAAACAACAGCTGAAAAAGAAGTAATTGCTAAAAAATTCTACCACAATTTTGTTGACAGTTTTATTGAGACTATCAAGATGATTTCGGTAAGCGATGCATATATTTTAAAACGATTTACCGGTAACTGGGAAGTGTTAAATAATTTAACCAAATCAGGAACAAGCTGTCACATATTGTTAGGACATACTTTCAACTGGGAATGGGGCAACCTGTCGATAGGATTAAATATGGATTGCAATTTACTGGTAGTGTACATGCCCATTAGCAATAAAATTTTCGACAGGCTTTTTTTAAAGCTCCGTACCAGGGGGAAAGCCCGCATGCTATCGGCGCACAATATGCGAAAAGAACTGATGCCTTATCGAAACACCCAGTACGCGTTAGGACTGGCCGCAGACCAAAATCCCGGTAACCCCGGAAATGCTTACTGGCTTAATTTTTTTAGTAAAGCTGCGCCTTTTGTAACAGGTCCGGAAAAAGGTGCCCGGTCAAGAAACCTTCCTGTTTTTTTCTGCTATATTGAAAAACTTCGGCGTGGTTACTACAATATGGTTCTTTCATTAGAGGAACATCATCCTAAATCACTCCCTGAAGGAGCGCTGACAAACAGGTTTGTCACTTACCTTGAAGATGTGATCAGGCTGCACCCTGATATGTGGCTCTGGAGCCATAACCGCTGGAAACACGAATGGAAGGAAGAATACGCAAAGCTGTGGATAGATGCGGAGGCGCCGAGAGTGTAAATCAGGTATGAGGTATGAGGTAAAACCCCGAAGGGATGAAATTATTTTTTGAGTTAAGGCACTATATGTCACCCATTCAGGGTTCGCGTTTTGTGTTTGATATTTTCTGTAACCATGTCACCCCTTTGGAGTTTTAACCTCATACCTCATACCTGATACCCCATACCTCAATTCAACAAACTTGCATCCTTTACCACCTCTATATCTTTCTGTTCTTTTATTTTATCCCACCCTCCTGAAACATTCCTGAGGTTGTGAAATCCCTGCCGTTTTAATAAGGAAGAAGCAATTACACTTCTGTAGCCGCCGCCGCAATGGACATAAATATTTTGATTTTCTTCCAGGTTGGCCATGCTGCCGGGATCGGCAAGATCGTTCAAAGGGATGTTCACTGCATCTTTTAAATGACCGTCGGCAAACTCAGCTTCCCTCCTTACATCCAGCACCACCAGCTTATCATCAAAAGGAAGATCCATCACCAGTTCATCAGCTTCCACATCAATTATTAAGTCTATTTGTTCACCTGCATCAAGCCATGACTGGTATCCACCGCTTAAATATCCTTCTACTTTATCAAAGCCAACCCTGGCCAGTCTCACCAATGTTTCTTTTTCTTTGCCTGGTTCGGTAACTAATATGATTGGCTGTTGGAATGATAAGAGGTTACCTGCCCATTCGGCAAATCTGCCCGTTAACCCGATATTTATAGAACCCGGAACAAAACCGTTTGTAAATGCTGATGGCTCACGTGTGTCTAAGATAACCACATCATTTTGCATCATCTCTTTAAATTGAGGTACCGTCATAGCCTGCAATCCTTTTTCAAGCACATCATCCATGCTATCGTACCCTTCTTTATTTATTTTGGCATTGATCGGAAAATACTGGGGAGCTTCCTGCAGGCCTTCTGTAACGGCCTTAATAAAATCTTCCCTTGTTTGCGGTTGCAGTGCGTAGTTATCCTGTTTTTGTTCTTTAATAGTACTGAACTGGCCTGGTCCGAGGTTTTTACCGCAACTGCTGCCGGGGCCGTGTGCCGGGTACACTAAAACATCGTCTGCAAGAATTAGGATTTTATTTTGAAGGGAATCATACATCATTGAGGCGAGTTCTTCCTTACTCAGATTGCCGCTGCTTAAATCTGGTCTTCCCACTTCATTTATAAGAAGGGTGTCGCCGGTGAAAACTGCTACCGGCTTATTATTTTCATCTTTTAACAGGTAGCAGGTAGATTCCAGTGTATGGCCGGGGGTATGTAGTACTTCTATGGAGATTTTACCGAAGCTGAAAATTTCACCGTCTTTTGCCAGGTGAATAGGAAAGGCTGTTTCTGTGTTGGGTCCGTAGACTATAGGAGCGCCGGTAGCTTTTGCCATATCGAGATGGCCGCTGATGAAGTCGGCATGAAAATGAGTTTCAAAAATATATTTAATGCTTGTTTTTCGTTCCGCTGCTAGGCCTATATATACGTCTATATCACGTAGAGGATCTATTATAACTGCCTGGCCTTCACTTTCAATATAATAAGCTGCTTCACTTAAACAGTTTGTATAAAGTTGCTTTATGAACATAGTTTCTGTTTGCGGCAAAGGTAGGCATTAAAGCAAAAAAGTGAAGCCGGTTTAACCAGGTCTTCACTTTTTAAAAAATCTGCAACTGAATAGTGCTGTCAGCTTAGTAACTCCACTACGCATTTTCCAATTTCAGCTATTCGTGGATGATTTAATAAGTAATATATGAATTTGCCATCACGCTCTGTTTTTACGATACCTGCACGTCGCAAAATAGCAAGATGCTGGGAAGCAACCGACTGTTCGAGCCTTAGCTGAACATAAATTTCTGTAACGGTTAATTTGCCTTGTTCTTCAAGTAACTTCAAAACATTCTGACGCAGCTTGTGATTTAAAGCACGAAGGATTAATGAAGATTTCTTAACCTGCAAAAAATCAATTCTTAGTAGATTTGCATCATCAACTTTAACCATTAAGTAACTGTTGGATATATTCATCTTACACCGGGAAGTTTTCGAAGCCTGCAGGAACCAATTTAAATACTTACGAACCAAAGAGATAGCGCTACCTACTCCCTTACAAAGTTATTACGATTTAATAACAAAAGTGTGTTATAATTTTTAAGATAAAATGGTTCTGCCGTAGACAGTGCGCTAAATTCGGATTTAACAAATTTTGTATATGTAACCTTCGATAAATGTAAAGCATTAAACATTAGGTTTTTAAAGATTGCATTTTTTTCATCAATTATTTTTTCAAACTTATTTTTACCATTCCCAAAAAACAGGATCTTTTTGTGTTGTAAAACTGTTAAAAATGAATTTTTGTCTAAAATCATTGCATAAGGCGGAGTTATAGTTAAAAGTTTTTTGTCATACAAAGCTGTAAACACCTCCATACGTCTGGCATCAATCATAGGACATATGTAATCGGTTTCTTCTTCCACTGCCATATATGCCATAGCCTCCAGGGTGTTAACTGCTATCATTGGAATGTTCAACGCATAACACAACCCTTTTGCAGTGGCCATCGCTACACGTAGCCCTGTATACGACCCCGGCCCTGCGGTGATTCCAACAGCTCTAAGATCAGTTATCTTTTTACCGGATTTTTCCAATGACTGCTTAATGGCAGGATGAAGCCAGCCTGCATGTTCTTTTTGACTATTATTCGAAGAAATAAACAAACAATTCTCCTTGTCGGCCAGGCAGATACTGGCACTTTCAGTGGATGTATCGATATTAAGTATTAAAGACATGCACAAGTATTCTTAAAGATGGGTACAATAGTTCAAAACAATTTTAACAGAAAACATAACATTTAAAAGGCAGGTACAATCATCATGAACTTATATTATTTTTGAAACATGGAAAAAAAGATCATTAAAACTTCTAATGCGCCAGATCCGATCGGACCTTATAACCAGGCAGTTTTGCTGGGCAATTTACTATTCATTTCAGGGCAGGTAGCTATTAACCCGGCAACCGGCAATGTAGAAAACGCAAGTATTGCCGAAGAAACCAACCTCGTAATGCAAAATCTGAAAGCGATCTTATCAGAAGCGGGGATGGACTTTAGCAATATTGTAAAAACAACCATCTTTTTAAGTGACATGTCATTGTTTGCCAGCGTAAACGAAGAATACGGTAAATATTTCACCACAGACTTCCCCGCGCGTGAAACAGTAGCTGTAAAAGGTCTTCCAAAAAATGTTAATGTTGAAATAAGCATGATAGCAGGGAAGTAATGATTAATGGTTAATGATTAATTATTAACGGTGAGTTTGCTCTTCTGTATCATATCTAACGTTAACTCTTTTAAATTTTAGCAACTAACCGTTAATCACTAATAATTAATCATTAATAATTATTCCAAGCTCCTTACCTACTTTAGTGAACGCCTCGATTGCTTTATCGAGGTGTTGCTGTTCGTGGGCGGCGCTGATTTGTACTCTTATCCTTGCCTGTCCTTTGGGTACTACCGGGAAAAAGAATCCAATTACATAGATACCTTCATCAAGCAGCTTTGCTGCAAATTGCTGCGCAACTACCGCATCGTATAACATGATGGGAACAATCGGATGATCGCCAGGCTTAATATCAAACCCGGCTTTCGTCATGTTACTCCTGAAAAACCGGGTGTTATATTCAAGCTTATCCCGTAGCTCCGTGGTTTCTGTGAGCATGTTCAAAACGGCAATGGAAGCACCTACTATTGCAGGTGCAACAGTATTGGAAAACAAATAAGGTCTTGAACGCTGTCTTAAGATTTCTATGATTTCTTTTCTTCCGCTCGTGAAGCCTCCGCTGGCGCCTCCCAACGCTTTGCCCAGGGTGCCCGTAATAATGTCGATCCTTCCCATCACATTCCGGTATTCATGCGTACCGCGACCGGTTTTTCCCAGAAAACCCGAAGAATGTGATTCATCGATCATGACGATCGCATGATATTTTTCAGCAAGATCACAGATTGTATCGAGCCGGGCAATGGTTCCATCCATGCTGAAAGAGCCGTCTGTAACTATAATCCTGCTTCTGCATGTTGAACTATCCTTCAGTTTTTCTTCGAGGTCGCCCATGTCGTTATGTGCATAACGAAGACGTTGCGCCTTGCAAAGGCGAACGCCATCAATGATGGATGCATGGTTTAATGCATCAGAAATAATAGCGTCTTCTTCATTAAACAATGGTTCAAAAACACCACCATTTGCGTCAAAGGCAGCGGCGTAAAGAATGGTATCTTCTGTTCCTAAAAAATCAGCCAGCTTTTTTTCCAGTTCCTTATGAATATCCTGTGTTCCGCAAATGAACCGTACGCTGCTCATTCCATAACCATGCGTATCAATGGTGCGATGAGCGGCTTCAATTACTTTAGGGTGAGATGATAAGCCCAGGTAGTTGTTTGCGCAGAAATTTAAAACGGTTCTGCCATTAACTTCAATCTCCGCGCCCTGTTCGCTTGTGATAGTTCGTTCCTGTTTAAAAAGCCCGGCTTTTCTTATTTCTTTCAGTTCGGTATTAATTCGCGTAACAAATTCTTCATTCATCTAATGCAATTTTAAGGTGTAAAGGTAGTTATCAGCCGTCAGCTTTCTGCAATGAGCAGGAAAGTATCGTTCATTGATTAGCTGACTGCTGACTGCCGAAAGCTGATCGCCACCCATACAAGATTTTGTCGTTCGCCATCTGCTGATCAGCTAATTTCGTTTGAATTGTAACATTTAATAACGCTGTTCGTAACACTTGAATAAAAACGCTCACCGGAACACTATTGCTTATGACAGAAAGGGAATATAACACATGCGTGGAAGCTTATGCTGATAATGTGTATCGCTTCATTTTGAAAAACCTGCGCCATGAAGAAGATGCAAAAGATATTGTTCAAACTGCTTTTGAAAAAATGTGGCGTAACAAGGCTGAAGTGGAAAACAGCACTTCAAAATCTTACCTGTTTACGGTAGCTTATCATCAGATGATTGACCACCTGCGAAAACAGAAAAGAACACAGTTGAGGGAAACATTTAATGAAACAATGCAGGTTTACAACAAACCGGCAAATAATTTAAAAAAGATTCTGGAAATGGCTCTGGGTACTTTAAACGAAGTGCAGCGTTCATTGGTTCTGTTAAAAGATTATGAAGGGTATTCTTACGAAGAAATTGGCAGGATTACTTCTTTAAACGAAAGCCAGGTGAAAGTGTACCTCCACCGGGCAAGAATGCAGCTAAAAGAATACCTGGTTAAGCCTGAAAATGTGATGTAAACCCTTGCTTTAAGAAATTACCAATTAGACAAAATGACTATTAACCGATATAATTACCAGGAATTCTTTTTCTTATACATAGACAACGAGCTGAACGTTGCTGAAAAAAAAGCTGTAGAGGATTTTGTACAGCAAAATCCGGATCTGCAAGAGGAGTTGGTGATGCTGAAACAGTCTGTTCTAAAGCCTGATGCCGGAGTAACATTTAAAAACAAGGAATTGCTGCTTCAGTTTGATAACGAGGCAAACACCATTAATCCCGATAATTTTTCATCGTTTGCCGTTGCCTGTGCAGATAATGAATTAAACGATACAGATAAGGCCCGTTTAGAAGAGTTTCTTACCAACAACCCTCAGTTTCAACAGGAATTTAATCTTATACAAAGTTCGAAATTTTCAGACGATGACGTTTGTGTATTTCCTGATAAAAAGCTACTCTATCGTTACGAGAAGAAAAAGCCTGTACTGCTTCTATGGGGAAGAATGGCCGCTGCGGCAATCGTCTTATTGCTTGCGGGATGGTTATGGTTAAACAAACGCCCGGCATCTTCTATTGCTCCTGATGTGGCGCAGGTAACCAGCCCGGTTCCATCAACAAATTCAGATATAATTAATAAAAAACCTGAAAAAGAAAAAAGCACTTTGAAGAGCCCTGCCGATGCTTTAATACATCAGTCCGCTACCAATAATGAAAGTCTGGCTGCTGTAGAGAAAAAAGGCAATCATGCTAACAAAAAAGTAATACTCCGGAAAAGACCGGTTGATGCTACAACTCTTACTGCCAAAGCTATTAATCAGGATGTATCGCCAAAACCTGCTTACGTTAGCAACCGGTCGCTCGCAGAATTACATAACAAGCCGGAGACTATGGCTAAAATTGCTGAAACAATAGAAAGTGCTAACAAAAAGATCGCAGAACATCCGGTTGTAAAACTCAACAATATAGATAACACCGAGTACACTGCAATAACTGTTGCCAGTACAGAGAACAACCAAAATACATTACTGGCTCACATAGATAAAAACAATAATTTACGGGGAATTTTAAGAAAAGCTTCCCGGTTTATAGATAAAAATACTGCATCAAGAACCTCAAAAAAATCCGGACTTCTTATCGGAAATATAGAAATAGCCTTTCAATAATAAAAGTTTATTAAAAAAAAGATCATGAAAAATTACTACCTGGTTATGGCAGCATTATGCCTATACACCATCAGTTTCGGACAAACAGACACCACCGGTAAAGAAAAATCCGGCAGCAATCGTGACACTATTCGTATTGGTAACATGGTTATCATAAAGAACAGGGATCATCACAAGCATGGAGATACTGCAGTTGTAGATGTTCACTATCAAAAGAAAACACCCACTGATTTAAGCACTAATTGGGGAATCATTGATTTAGGCTTTAATAACTTTACGGATAATACCAATTTTTCATCCGCTTCCGCACAGCAATTTGCTCCAGGCGGTAATAGAGATTGGTTTAACCTGAAAAACGGTAAATCCATTAACGTTAACATCTGGTTCGTAATGCAGCGGCTGAACCTCATTAAACATGTTGTAAACCTTAAGTATGGATTGGGACTGGAACTGAATAATTTCAGGTATGAGGAGAACATCCGCTTCCAGAAAAACCCAACAATGGTATATAAAGATCCGGTGATCAGTTACAGTAAAAACAAACTTGCTACCGATTACCTTACTGTTCCGGTGATGCTGAATTTCAATTTTACTCCCGGTAAAGAAAACTATAAATCTTTTGGCCTGAGTGTAGGCGCCAGTGCCGGCTACCTTTACGCCTCACGGCAAAAAATCATCAGTGATGAAACAGGCAAAAGGAAGATTAAAAATAATTTCGACCTCCGTCCCTACAAGATCAATTACATAGCCGAACTGCAGCTTGGTCCTATTAAAGTATATGGTTCACTGGCCACTCAAAGCATGTTTGAAAAAGGATTAGATCAAACACCATACAGTGTTGGCTTGCGTTTGAGCAACTGGTAGTGGTCAGGTATGGGGTATGAGGTATGGGGTTTGTGTTTTGTGTTTGATATTTCTATAATCATTACACCCCTTCGGGGTTCTACTTCATACCCATACCTCATACCTGGTAGCCAATACTTTCTTAAAGCCTTAACAGCACTTAAACGGAATTGGCATAATGGTTTCTTATTAAAGAAATCATAAAGAAATAATTACAAACACTAATCCTTACGTACCCGCCGTTAACATGCATATTCGCAACCTCATCAGAATGAAAAGTAGAAAAGTATTGTTGGTACTTATTGTTTCCCTCTTCATTTTTTCATTCAAATCAATTAATAAACGGTTTTACAACAAGAGCTTTTTTAACAACGAGCTCAACGGCACACCGTATATCATCATTGATAAATCGGATTATGAATTAAAAATCTATGATGATGACGGCTGGTATGCAACTTACCCTGTAGTTTTCGGCAGTAAGAATCTTGGTGATAAAATGATGGAAGGAGACCGTAAAACGCCGGAAGGCTTCTTTAAAATAATTTCGAAACGTCCTCATGAAAAATGGGGAAAGATGCTTTTGCTCGACTATCCAACCCCTGCGGATATGGCAAAGTTTAACCAAAGGAAATTGCAGGGCCTTGTGCCGCCGGATGCAAAAATTGGCGGTGGTATTGGCATCCATGGCACCTGGCCAAGAGATGAAATGGCGGTTGATTATTTTCAAAACTGGACTAACGGCTGCATCTCTATGAAACGGGAAGAGATCCAGGAAGTTTACAGGTTAATTCCAATAGGCACAAGAGTTACTATTCAGCGTTGAGTAACGTGAATATTGGATTAGCAAATACTTGTAAATGACCGTTACTAA
>CAXTDO010000123.1:0-10677 GCA_964242315.1 uncultured Flavihumibacter sp. | reverse complement strand
TCCCTGCTTTCCACATCAAAACTGGCTTTAACGGTCTGGCCTATATTGAATTTACTGATGTCAATTTTATCACCCCACGCGGCAAGGCAAATCTTTTTAGGGTACATGTCTGTGGTCTCAATAATAAAATCCTGTTTTTTCCACTGACCGTTTTTACCGGTGCCTGTTTGAGGTGTTAGTACCTGTATGAGCGTTCCTGTTACTTCCATAATGTTTAATTTTTTGCAAAAGAACTAAATTAACTGAAATGTTTATGATTCAGGGGTATTTTTATAACTGGAACACGAGAGGCTGTATTATACCCTTACATAAATACGCCTTTTGTCGAGCCACAGACCGATAAACCAGCAAATCAGCATATAAAAGATGGCAAATAAAAACGAGCCAATAGCGCCCGGGGCAACGGCCTGAAAAAAGGCTTTGTTTACCCAGCCGTAGAGGTTTTGTCCGGGTGAGGTCCTGATATATGATACGGATGTTATCAGCAGTTCCGACAGCAAATAAATAAACAGGGGATTTTTACCAAAAATTATAAAGAAGCCGGTCCAGTTAAACTTGTTCCATCTTTTTATTTCCAGGCTGTAGATCAATGCCGAGATTAAAACGATATCGATTCCTGTTGTAAGCAGGACAAAGGGACTGGTCCATAATTTTTTATTGATAGGAAACAGCATGTTCCAGCAAATGGCAACAAAAATAAACAGGCACCCCGTTAACAACATTTTTGAAATGGGCTCATATCCTTTACCGTTTTTTTGAATGTACCGGCCGGTATGATAGCCGATGATTACATTTACTATTGCCGGCAGGTTGCTTAACAGCCCTTCAGGATCAAAGGCAATTCCTTCACCATGATACAGATGTGATTCTCCAAAAAGCCATTTATCAAGGTACAACCCTGCATTGCCTAACAGACTGAACGGTTGGTGTGTGTCTCCAAAAATTAATAATATGATCCAGTAACCTATTAGCAATGCGGCACTGATAATATAGGTTGTACGAACAGAAAAATAATGAATAATGAGTGAAGCGAAAAAATAGCAGATAGCAATACGCTGTAACACTCCCAGGATGCGGGTGTTATGAAGCGGAGCGCCCGCCATATGGCCGGCGGCATCGAAACGGAAAAATGGAAACCAGTACATCAGATAACCTAATAGAAAGATAAGAATGGTTCGCCTGAACACCTTGCCAAGCAGTTTTGCGTTTCCCATTTGCTTATACTTTCCCATTGAAAAGCTCATGGCATTTCCTACGGCAAATAAAAAAGAAGGAAACACCAGATCAGTTGGAGTGAATCCATGCCAGCCTGCATGCTCTAATGGAGCAAAAGGAGCAGCGCCGCTTCCAGGTGTATTAACGATGATCATAAAACAAATCGTCATTCCACGAAAAACGTCCAGCGACAAAAAGCGTTCAGATAGTTTGGCCATCCAGGGTTGATTGAATATTAAAGAAAGTTGGTTGTGTAATAATCTTCAGTACTAACAAGCGTTCTTGTATATCAGGTTAATGCGCCTTTGTTATTTTCCTGTTAACGGCCTGTCATTAATTTCCGATTTTAGGATAGCATTTCCTTCAGGTGTAAAAATTACGATGGCTTTTTTGTATTGAGGATTGCCAACCGAATCATTATAAACAAAATCGAGCGTATACCTGATAGGATGAATAATCACCGAGTCAGTCCAGGTTTGCAAGGTGTCTTCTTTAAAATCGGTAATGCTGTAACCACGAAATCCGCGGAGTTGCCGCCTTATTTCGTCTTTAGCAATAATTTGCCTGTTATCACGATCGAAAGAGTGTGTTTCGCAGGCAGCAAGAGAAAGCAGCAATAATGGCAACAAGTATTTCATGGGTTGTTTTTTAAGAAAGATATAGTTCCTGGTAAAATTTTGTAACAGCCGATTTGAAAGTTTACCGGACAATTTACAAATAGTTCAAAACTTTACAATAAGTTTTATTCCATCTACAGATTCATTCATTATTTGATTTATATCAAAGTTGATCAATGTTAAGAGCGTTTACATTTATCTTGTAAAAGTCAGCCTTTGAAAAACCATTTTTAAAGGTAAATTTGTAAAAACATGATATATACAGAAGCTATTATCACTGATGAAGAAATTAATCAGTATTGGTCTATGCTTACTATTCCACAAAAGGAGTCGTTAGTTACTCTAATCAAATCATTTATTAACTCTGAAGATGTTCAACGTATAAGTATCGAGCTCAGTCAAATGCCTTTATGTATGAGGCTGATAAATACAATAAATAATGATGGTCGTTATCGGGCGTTTGAAAAGCATCATTACAGAGTAATGTACAAAATTCATCCAAACGCTCTCGTCTTAACAATAAGGCACTCTAAACAAGACCCACATTTCTATTAATGGCATACGTCTCTTCATTTCTTCCTAATTTGCGCATTAAACGTTTAAGAACCCAATTATTATCATGAAGAAATTCCTGTCGCTGATTCTTGCATTTTTATGTACTCATTCTTTTTCTCAAATGAATTACGATATAGCCCGGCAGCATTGGGTAGATAGTGTTTTTAATTCCTTATCCGATGATCAGCGTATAGCGCAGCTTATGGTGGTGCGTGTTTCTTCACGAAGCGATAAAGGCGTGATCTGGTATGATAAAGAAGTAGCTGAAAATATTAAAAAGTACAATATAGGAGCTTTATGTCTTTTTCAGGGTAACCCGGTTAAGCAAGCAGAATTTATAAATTATTTTCAAAGCATTGCCAAAACGCCGCTGATGGTATGTGTTGATGCCGAATGGGGACTGGGAATGCGGTTTGACAGCGTTGCAAATTTCCCTTTTCAACTTACGATGGGCGCCATGCAGGATGCAAGTGTTGTTTACAAAGTAGGAAACGCCATTGGGGAACAATGTAAGCGCATAGGCATACATGTTAATTATGCCCCTGTAGTTGACATCAACAACAATCCTGATAATCCGGTGATTAATTTCCGTTCCTTTGGAGAAGATAAATACAAAGTAGCGCTCTACGGAGTTCAGATCATGAAAGGAATGCAGGACATTGGAGTGATGGCCTGTGCAAAGCATTTCCCCGGTCACGGTGATGTTGCGGTAGATTCTCATTTGGATCTTCCCGTTATCAATAAAACCCGTGGTGGTTTGGATTCACTGGAATTATATCCCTTTCGTGAGATGTTTAAGGCGGGTGTTGGCAGTGTGATGATTGCACATTTATCCATACCGTCTATTGATTCAGATGCCCACCGGCCCAGTTCGCTTTCTTATAACAACATTACCAAACTAATGAAAAACGACCTGGGTTACCAGGGATTATCCTTTACAGATGCATTGGAAATGCAGGGAGTTAAAAAATACTTCCCCAACGGAGAGGCTTCAGTAGAATCAATCATCGCCGGCAATGATATGTTGTGCTTACCTGCCGACATACCTGCCAGCATTCAAAAGATTAAACAGGCAGTAAAAGATAAAAGGCTGATATGGGATAATATTTATACCAAAGTGAAAAGAATACTGATGGCAAAATATCAATATGTATTGCCTAATGTACAACTAATAAATACCATTGACATTACCCATGCACTAAATGACAACATTCCAGTACTTCGTCGTATGGTAGCAGATAATGCCATAACCCTGGTTCGTAATGATGATCCGGCAGTGTTTCCAATACCAGTGAGCCAAAACAAGAGGATCGCTTATGTAGGAATCGGGATCACGAGTGAAAATGCATTTTCGAAGCGGATGAAAACCGACTATAACGCGGATATATATTATTTCGATTACCAGGCTGATGCAAATCGGATGAGTTTAATTATAGACAGTCTTAAAAAAGGTTATGATGCCGTAGTAACAGGCGTTCATAACTATACAAGGTATCCTGCTAATAATTTCGGCATTTCATCGCAGGCCATTCAATTGCTAAACCAGATTCAAAAGGAAACAAAAAGTGTCACCCTGTTTTTTGGAAATCCTTATGCATTAAAAAATGTTTGTAATGCAACTAATATTTTTGCCTGTTATGAAGATGATGAAGTGTTTCAGAATGCTGCAGCAGACATACTGCAGGGCTTACAACAACCAAAAGGAAAATTACCGGTAACTATTTGTTCAACATTTCCGTTTGGTACCGGCATTGTTAAAAGTACTTCTCTACAATTTGAGAAGCAGGCAGTCTTAGGCTTTAACGAAGTCAAACTTAACGAGATAGATTCACTGGCTAACGATGCCATACTTAAACGCGCCACTCCGGGTTGTGTGGTACTGGTAGCAAAGGATGGAAAGATCGCGTATCAAAAATCGTTTGGATATTATACTTATGACAGTACTGAGCTTGTTAACAATGAGAGCATCTTCGACATGGCATCGGTAACCAAAATATTTGCCACTACGCTGTCGGTAATGAAGTTGAAGGATGAAGGTAAGCTTGATATCGAAAAGAAGCTGGGCGATTATCTAGGCTGGGTTAAAGGCACTAACAAAGAAAACCTGCCGCTTAAAGAAATTTTGCTGCACCAGGCGGGATTAAACGCTTTTATTCCATTTTATAAAGAAACAATAGACACTTCAAAAGGCGGACTGGCTTATTATACTATTTATTCTGAAAAGCCGGTTCTCAGTCATTCAATAAGGGTAGCCGAAGGCATGTACATACGTAACGACTGGCAGGATACCATGTTTAACCGCATCCTGCAAAGTAAGCTGGGCCCGGAGGGGCGTTATATTTACAGCGATAACGATTTTATCTTTCTTGGTAAAATAGTAGAAGCTATCTCAGGCAAAACACTCAATCAATATGTAAAGGATGAGTTTTATGACAAGCTCAAATTAACTTCTACAGGTTTCAAACCAAGAGAACGCTTTCCGTTAAGCCGGATCATTCCAACAGAACACGAGATTGGCTTCAGAAGCCAGTTGTTAAGAGGAGATGTTCACGATCCGGGTGCCGCTATGTTTGGCGGAGTAGCCGGGCATGCAGGCTTGTTTAGTACTGCATACGACCTTGCTGTGATAGCGCAAATGCTGTTGGATCATGGGAGCTTTAACGGGCAGCAATTTATTCAACCACAAACACTGGATCTGTTTACTGCATATCAGAGTGCCTTCAGCAGGCGTGGCTATGGCTTCGATAAACCTGAAAAAGACAATGCAACGCGTAAAGACCCGTACCCATGTTTATCTGCCTCTCCACTAACCTTCGGGCATACGGGCTATACCGGAACTTGCGTATGGATAGACCCCAAATACAATCTTGTATTCATTTTTCTATCTAACAGGGTAAACCCTTTTGGTGGTACCAACCTTAAACTGAGTTCCATGAACGTACGTAGCAATATTCAGGAAACGATCTATAAAGCATTGGGATTGTAATGGCTTTAGCAAACGTTGCATTACTGCCGGCATGAAAAGTTTAACTTTTCAAACTCTTAAACTTAAACATTACATAACTATCATTTTTCTACCTTTGGTCCACATTCAAATGGAATCAACTTAAACTAAACATTATGCCTGGTTATGAATTTTTTGGTGAGGAAGAAAGAAAAGAAGTAAACGATGTGCTCGAAACAGGTATCCTGATGCGTTATGGATTTGACGGTCCGAGAAAGGGTATCTGGAAAGCAAAAGAACTGGAAGCTGCAGTTTGCGAAACTTTCGGCTGTAACCATGCGCAGCTTACCGCCAATGGAACCGCGGCATTAACCACTGCTATGGCCGCTCTTAATATCGGTGCCGGTGATGAAGTAATCATGCCCGCATTTACTTTTGTGGCTAGCTTTGAAGCGGTGCTTTCAGTAGGCGCTATACCAGTGCTGGTTAATATAGATGAAAGCTTAACGCTTAACCCTGATGCGGTGCTTGCCGCTATCACCCCCAAAACAAAATGCGTTATGCCCGTGCACATGTGCGGCAGCATGGCCGATATGGATGCGCTCGTTAAGATTTGCAAGGAACACCATTTGATTTTATTAGAAGATGCCTGCCAGAGTATCGGGGCAAGCTACAAAGGTAAAATGGTGGGCACTATCGGAGATGCAGGTACTTTTTCATTCGATTTTGTGAAGACGATTACATGTGGTGAAGGTGGCGTAGTAATGACTAATTCAGAAGATATCTATTGGAAGTGCGACGGTTACACAGACCACGGCCATGATCATAAAGGCGTTGATCGCGGTGCGGATCTGCATCCTTTTATTGGCTATAATTTCAGGATATCAGAATTGCATGCTGCAGTAGGACTGGCACAAATACGGAAACTCAATCAATTTCTCACGATACAACGTCATAACAACAAGTTACTGCGAAGCTTCCTGGAACAGATACCCGAAGTAAGTTTCCGTGTGGTTCCCGACGAGGATGGGGATAGCTGTTCATTTTTAAGCTGGTTTCTTCCATCAGCAGAACTAACCCAGGCCTTTGTAGAAGAAATGAAAGCTCAGGGAATACTCGCGGGCAATTTTTACTGGTTCAATAATAACTGGCACTATATCAGTAAGTGGGACCATTTGAAAAATGCGGTGTCTCTGAACAAGCAAACCGATGAAGTGGTAAAATCCCTTAAATCAAATCTTGATCATTCCTTCGAAGAAAGCGATGCCATCATGAGCCGCTGCATTTCTACCGCAATCAGCTTATCCTGGACTGAAGACCAGATAAGAGACAAGGGAAACAAAATGGCAGATGTGATCAGGAAAGTGTTAAGGCATCAGGTAGTGACAGCATAAAAAATCTAATAATGGAATAATAAAAGCCCTTCGGTTGTCGAAGGGTTTTTTATTATTCAACATTGTTGACTTAAGTTTTCTGAAGGAGTCCTTTCACAAAAAGTGGCTCTTGTTGATTACGCTAATAACCGATATTCCGTACCTGACGGCACTCGCGTTTAAAAGATTACATTGCTACCAATATATCGTCCCTCGCTCCTGACAAAACACTATCTTATTGTTATTTAAATAAATCAAGACTATGTCATTAAGCAAGGAACAGCCTGAAACAAAGGACCAAAGCCTATATCAGATAATCCGACATTGAATCATTAACAATCATTTTCCCTCCAGTTTATTGCAATATTCAAGCGAGCCCAACCGAAACCTAAGCGGAATTTTGGTAGTTTTTTCGAACCCTAATTCTTTCTGGCAGAAGAAGCCAAAATGCCTTGTATAATAATCAGGTGAAATCATACTACTGCCCTGAAACTTTTGATCAACAGGCTTATCTAAAAAATTAACGCGGCTTTTCACGGGTTCGTAAATAATGAAAGGTTTGCTTGTTAGCATGCTGACCTTCTGTAGTGGAGAAATAGTTAAAGGTATCACTACCGCCTGTGAGAAACTTTTTTCAAAGATCAAAACCATTAGTGCAACAATAAATTTAATTCTCCGTTTCATTTTCTCATGCCGATTTCTATGTAAATTACGGCTTGATTTTTGTAGATCGCAGCTTTTTTTAAAATTTTTGAATGAAAGACGAATAAATATTTATAGACGACATGTCACTGAGTCAAAGTTTACAGCAAAGACTATTACAAAAACTATCACCGCAGCAGATTCAGTTGATGAAACTGTTACAGGTGCCTACCGCTAACCTGGAGGAGCGTATCAAAGAAGAATTAGAAGAAAATCCTGCCCTTGAACAAAGTGAAGACGATCATGATGAGAATTTTGATGACCCAAAGGAAGACATGGATTCAGGTGAAGATGATCACGAAATGGATGGGGGTGAAGATGAATATGGAAACCTTGATATAAGTGATTATGTAGCCGATGGAGACGATGAAGTAGGCGATTATAAGCTTCGAGATGATAATTACCCTGAAATAGACGATAATAAAGTTATCCCCTATCGCGTAGAAACAACCTTTCATGATATACTGGCAGATCAGTTGGGTATGCTAAAACTGGATGAACGTACCATGAAAGTTGCCGAACAAATAGTAGGCAGTATCGACGACGACGGTTATCTCCGCAGGGAAACAACTTCAATCCAGGATGATTTGGCATTCCGTCAGAACATTGAAGTAACAGAAGCAGAGATTGAAGACCTTATCCATAAAATACAACAGTTTGACCCGGCAGGGGTATGTGCCCGGAATCTGCAGGAATGTTTACTGTTACAACTAAACCGGAGATTAAAAGAAGGCAAAGCTGTTGAAACGGCTATAGAAGTGCTCTCCAAGTACTTCGATGAGTTCACAAAAAAACATTACGACAAAATTCAACGTGGACTGGGATTGACCGATGAAAGACTTAAAGATGTTATCAACCAGATAATAAAGCTTAACCCTAAACCGGGAGGCAACATCGGAGAGGTAAATAAAGGGGAGAGTTATGTAATCCCGGATTTTTTTGTAATGAATAACGGAGGTAAGCTTGAGATAACCCTGAACTCGAAAAATGCACCTGACTTGCGCATCAGCGAAGGCTACCGCGATATGTTAAGAGACTATGACAGGGGAAGCAAGAAAGATAAACGGCAAAAAGAAGCAGTAATTTTCATCAAGCAAAAAATTGATGCAGCCAAGTGGTTCATTGATGCTATTAAGCAACGTCAGCATACCCTGTTAAGTACCATGGAAACCATATTGGATTATCAGTATGAATTTTTTCTTACAGGTGATGAAACAACCATGCGGCCGATGATCCTTAAAGATATTGCTGAAAGAACTGGTTTGGATATATCTACCGTGAGCCGTGTGGCTAACAGCAAATTTGTACAGACAGAATTTGGCACTTACAGACTTAAATTTTTCTTCTCTGAATCATTAAGTACAGACAGCGGTGAAGAGGTATCAACGAGAGAGGTAAAGAAAATATTAAGCAACATGGTAGAGGCTGAAAGTAAAAAGAAGCCGCTGAGTGACGAACGCTTAACCGAGTTATTACAGGAAAAAGGTTATAATATTGCACGACGAACGGTAGCTAAATATCGCGAGCAGTTAAATATACCGGTAGCAAGGCTTAGAAAAGAACTATAATTATAAATGGATAAGCACATAACTAACAATGGCGGTAATGATATTTTTAACGAGCCATATCCACAAATACCTGAGTTACCACGGTTAAAAAAGCAACAACCTTTAGCAATCAGACTGCTTGCTAATTTTTTCTCTTTCATTTTTCATCCATTATTCATTCCCGGTTACATCGCTGCTTTTTTGTTATTTATTCACCCTTACATATTTTCGGGATTCAACATAAAACTTAGAATACTGAGGTTCATTTCGGTTGTATTGCTCACTGCGTTTTTTCCCGCCTTTGTAGTACTGATGTTAAAACAATTGAAGTTTATTTCAAGCATCTATCTCAGCACTCAGAAAGACAGGATCATTCCTTACATCGCTTCGATGTTTTTTTTCTTTTGGATCTTTCATGTTTCCAGGAACCTGCCTGATAGTCCGCCTGAATTTGTGTTAATGCTTCTGGGTGTTTTTATTGCATCTATTGCAGCATTGATGGCTAACATTTATTTTAAAGTTAGTATGCATGCCATTGCGATGGGAGGATTGGTTTGTTTTTTTGTATTACTATCTATGCAGGGCACTTTTTCGATGGGCATTTATTTGTCAGCCGCTATATTTATTGCCGGACTCGTTTGCACCTCCAGGTTATTGATTTCGGATCACTATCCGTTTGAGATATATGCAGGGTTTTTACTGGGTATAATAAGTCAGGCAATTGCAACCTGGTTCGTTTAGCAAAAACCTGATGGCTTAGCTATTTAGTATCCTTGATTGTTTAAGATATTTTTGAGTAGGATGATAGATAAAAAGGCAACTGCCATTTTTTATAGTGTTTATTACAATGGGAGATTCCTGCGATGGAACAGCCGGACAACCAAAACTTCTTCCGCAAAAATTGTTAAACGCTACAAAATCATCTCCAACATAATCTGAGCCATGAACAACGATATTCCTTCCATCAGCTTTATCGTTAAATCCTTTTTCAAGGCCTTTGATCTTTAACGATAAACCATGACCACCCATATAAGTATTGCCTGTAACATAAAAACCCAGGCTGCTTTTTAATGAGTTAGGACTATTGGAAAATGAATTTGCAAATTCCGAACCCGAATTTTTTCCATGGGCCACATAAGTATTAAGCACCAATTTTTTATTCTCTATATCAATAACGTATAAGCGCTTGTTTTTTGAAGACTGACTGAAATCACAAATAGATAAGATGTCTCTATTAAACAGCAGGCCTTTTTGTTGTAAAAAATTAAATCCTTTAAGTGCATATTCAAGGGCTTTAATACTTAACCCTTTCGTATCAAGATGAAGGGAATCGTTGAGCATTGTTGCTTCTGCTGCAACCGCTGAAGAAAAACCTGCAGCAGATTTGTCCCGTACAATCAAGTCAGATGTGACAACTGATTTCGATGAACCATTCATTAAAAAGGGGGACGATACAAGTAAAGTAAACAAACACGCTATTTTTATTGCCGGACTATATCTTCTCATGTAAACAAATATTTTCAAGGTTGATAACGGAAAATAGGAAAAAAAATTATAAATCTTGCTGCGTATCAACCTGTTGTTGATAGCAACAGGTAACATACGTATTGGTTGTACATGCTTTTATTAAAAATTAGTTAAAGAAGCCGAAATATTAGCCGTTAGCTTTTCGACCAGTTTTTTAAACACAGAGGGCGCAGAGGGAGGAAACACAGAGGACGCAG
>CAXTDO010000122.1:0-10681 GCA_964242315.1 uncultured Flavihumibacter sp. | reverse complement strand
GATTATACGTCCATAAAAACAAAATCCCGGTGCGAGCACCGGGATAGGTCAGGGAACGGACCCTCCCTCATGTGAAGGAGCTTTGTTCGGGTTTTCAGAAAAATTTTATGTTAAGACGGGTATTTATTGTCGCTCATTAGTCTGGCTGCGATCCTTCTTCTGGCCTCCTTGCTGTTAAACGCATCAACTTTGGTGAAACGTTTCAATCCCAGCAACATCATACGTAATTCGTCGCCTTCGGCAAAGCCGTTTATTGCATCCTTGCCTGATTTATTTATTCTGTCGGCTGCATCGTAAAGGTAGGTGCGCATGATATCCAGTTCAAATTGAGTGGAGGTTTCACCACGTTGGTCAGAAAGTTTCATGGCCCGCAGCAAGGCGCTTTCTGCATTAAATGTTTCGATAGCCATGTCGGCAATATTCATCAGTATCTCCTGTTCGCCTTCCAGTTTCATCATTAATTTTTGAACCGCTGCACCTGACACCATAAGAATGGCCTTTTTGAAATTCTTTACTGCTTTTTGCTCTTTTGCAAAAGGCGCATCGTCTCTGTCGCCAAAATCGGGAATACTCATAAGTTCTTTTGCCACAGACATCGCCGGCCCCATGATGTCCAGTCCTCCTTTCATGGCTCTTTTCAAAACCATATCCACGGTTAACATCCGGTTGATTTCATTGGTTCCTTCGTAGATCCGGTTAATGCGGCTGTCGCGCTATGCTCTCGATCTCATATACTCATCACTAAAGCCATTGCCACCATGCACCTGAACACCTTCATCCACCACAAAATCAAGTACTTCACTTCCATAGACTTTAAGCATGGCACATTCAATAGCATATTCTTCTGCGGCACCGAGTGAAGCTTCATGAGATTGCTTGCCAGCGGCTACCAGTTCTTCTTCTTTAAGATCAACCCATTTTGCAACACGATAGAGTGCACTTTCGCATACCCATATCCTGATGGCAATTTCAGCGAGCTTATTTTTAATAGCGCCAAAATTAGCTATCTGAGTTTTGAACTGTTCTCTTTGTAAAGCGTATTGCAGGGTAATATTAGCAGCTCTTCTTGAACCGCCAATAGCGGCGGCACATAACTTCAGCCGGCCTATGTTAAGAATGTTAAAGGCAATAATGTGACCTTTGCCTATTTCACCTAAAACATTTTCCACCGGCACTTTGCAATCCTGAAAATATAGCTGAACTGTAGAAGAACCTTTGATACCCATTTTATGTTCCTCAGGCCCTTGTGTAAATCCTTCGAAGCCTCTTTCAATAATGAAGGTGGTAAATTTGTCGCCATCCACTTTTGCAAACACCGTGTATACATCTGCAAACCCTCCATTTGTGATCCAGCATTTCTGGCCGTTCAACAAATAATATTTTCCGTCTTCACTTAATGTTGCGGTTGTTTTAGCGCCTAACGCATCGCTGCCACTGTTTGGTTCCGTTAAACCATAGGCGCCTTTCCATTCGCCGCTACCCAGTTTTGGGATATACTTTTGCTTTTGAGCTTCGGTTCCAAAATATAAGATCGGCAATGTGCCTATTCCTGTATGCGCGGCAATTGCCACTGTAAAAGAAAATCCCCCCCCTAATCCTTCATTTACAAGAGTAGATGTAATGAAATCTTTTCCCAATCCACCATAAGCTTCAGGAAGAGACACCGATAACAGGCCCTGTTCACCTGCTTTATCCATCAGCGACGGCATCAGTCCGGCCTCCATTTTATCTATCCGGTCAATTACAGGAATCACTTCATTTTCTAAAAACGACAGGCACATATCTTTCACCATCTGCTGTTCTTCGTTATAGTCTTCGGAAATGAAAGTGTCAAAAGCGGTGCTTTCCTTTATCAACCACTCGGCTCCTTTGTTTACTGCAAGATGTTGTTGGGAAGTGGTACTCATATTATAATTTTTTAAAATAATTTAATCCGATCTTAGCCGTCAGCTTTAACATAAACAGGTACAATTTATTTAAGGTTATCATAAACTATCTGTAACACTTCCTTGCAGATATCAATTTTATCAACCGGAACGTGCTCCAGCGCTTCATTAAGCGTTTGATTGGCGATTTCCATACTCTGTTCCTGCAGTTTCCTTGCTTCTTCTGTTAAAAAAATCATGTTCATCCGCCGGTCATTCTTTGAAGGTGATCTTTTTACCAGATTCAATTTCTCCAGGTTATCTACCAACCGGGTGATGCTCGGCTTATCTCTAAAAGTTGAATTACATAATTCCTGCTGACTAATGCCATCTTCCTTCCATAAGTGGTATAAAACACTCCATTGTTCAATTGTAAGATTTAATCCTGCCTGGTTAAATTTTTTCTGTAATCTTCTGGCTATTGCTGTTGATGCTTTACCGGTAATGAAACTGTATAATTCGCCTTTTTTAAATTGGTTGTTTGGCATATAGTTAGTTAAACAACTAATCAAAGATAATAAATGTTTCTATAAACGCAACTTTTAAGGTAT
Organism: uncultured Flavihumibacter sp.; assembly: GCA_964242315.1. Classification (GTDB taxonomy): domain Bacteria; phylum Bacteroidota; class Bacteroidia; order Chitinophagales; family Chitinophagaceae; genus JADCRZ01. The sequence continues at coordinate 8,205 of CAXTDO010000122.1, read as the reverse complement.
TTTAACGAAATGTAAACAGTTGGCAACCTCTTTGCTAGTTAACCGGACAACACCTTATCTTTTACGTCAGCTCACTAACACCATCCTTTCTATAGAATTTATCTTCCTAGGTCAAAACCAATTGCATATTTATTTTAAATCTGGCATAAATCTACCAAATGAAAACATCTTTACTCAGAGGCTTCATTTTTTTTGCAGGCATCCTGCTTTTTACTCAGTGTACTTACGCTCAAAGAAAGTTATTAATTTTAGGTTCTTCCACCTCCACCTGCTTTTTCGGGCCGTCTTCTATTGACAGTTGTTACATAACAAGATTACAGAAATACTATCAGAGTATTGGCTTTCCTATAACATTGGATAATCGCGCAGTGGCGGGCGACAATATCTATCAGGGCATGCCGCTGAACTACACTCCCCCTCCCGGAAGGAACAGCCCCAGGCCTTACAACAATATCACTGAAGGATTAGCGGGTAATCCGGATGTTGTACTGATCAATTACCCTTCTAATGGCTATGATATTTTTACAGTAGATGAAGTAATGAACTGTTTCAGGATCATTAAACAGGCCGCTAATAATGCCGGCAAGCCGTGCTATATCACTACATCACAACCGCGTAACGATCCCGAATCTTACAGAACCCAGGAAGTCAGGAATAAAATGGCTGAAATAAAAAACAGGATCCTTTCTGAATTTGGTTCTTATGCCGTAAATTTTTGGGACGTGATTGCAAACTCTGATAATTCCCTGCAGGATATGTACCAGGTAGATGGAATTCATATCAATGATGCCGGTCATCGCATTTTCTTTAACAGGTTGCTTGAAAAAAATATTTTTAGCCTGCCCGTTACGCCTTCTCCTGCAGCCGGTAGCGGACTCAGCTATAAATATTATGAGGGAGACTGGAGCACACTTCCCGATTTTAATTCGCTGCAACCCGTTAAGTCAGGATCGGTTTCAAACATAGATATGAGCGCCAGGAACAGGAATGACTATTATGCTTTTCTTTGGGAAGGATATATCAGTATCCCAACTGCCGGTAATTATACCTTTGAGATAGTGTCCGATGATGGCAGCAAGCTGTATTTTAATACCACATATAGTGCGGGTGCGAACGCATTGGTAAGCAATGATGGCTTGCATCCTGCCCAGTCAGTTTCAAATTCCATAAATATCAGTGCTGCCGGATCTTATCCCATTGCCATTTCCTTCTTTGAAAAAAATGGTGGCGAGCAGATGCAGGTGTATTGGAGCGGCCCCGGCTTTTCACGACAATTGATTCCTAATGATGCTTTCACCGGTCAGCCAACTTCAACGGGCGGTCTAACTTATAAATATTTTGAAGGCGACTGGAATGTATTGCCTGACTTTAACGCGCTTCAACCCGTAAAATCCGGCTCGATGGCTAATATAGAAATGAGCCCCAGAAACAGAACAGATTATTACGCTTTCCTCTGGCAAGGGTCTATCACTATTCCTGCTTCCGGTAATTATACTTTTGAACTGGTTTCAGATGACGGCAGTAAACTATATTTTAATGTTCCATACAGTGCAGGTGCAACTGCTTTTGTAAGTAACGACGGACTGCATCCTGCCCAGTCGGCTTCCAATTCCATGTACATAAATGCCGGCTCCTATCCTATCGCAATTTCCTTCTTTGAAAAAAATGGTGGCGAACAAATGCAGGTGTACTGGTCGGGTCCTGGTATACCCCGGCAACTGATACCCAATTCAGCGTTTAGCGGTATCACAAGCTCAACCGGCGGTTTGAAATACAAATATTATGAAGGGGAATGGGGCATGCTGCCAGACTTTAATGCGCTTCAGCCGGTGAAATCAGGGTCTGTTGCCAACGTGGATATGAGTGCGAGAAACAGGACAGATAACTATGCTTTTCTTTGGGAAGGATATATAAAAATTCCTGTTGCCGGAAATTATAATTTTGAAACCATATCTGATGACGGCAGCAAGCTGTATTTCAATAGTACCTACAACGTAAATGCAAACGCGGTGGTAAGTAATGATGGCCTGCATGCGCCCAATTCAGTATTAACCAACATATATATTGCTTCTGCAGGTGTATACCCTATAACCATCACTTTCTTTGAAAGAACAGGTAGTGAACAAATGCAGGTTTACTGGAGCGGTCCAGGGTTTGGAAGGCAGCCTATTCCTAACGAAGCTTTCAGCACAACACCTTCTTTTTCAGGTAATATGGAGGTTAATGGGCAGTCTCAAACGCTTGCAGGTTCTTCCAGTGAATCAAACAGAACGGTTAATGCCTTTCCTAACCCTTTTAATAGAATACTGAATATCGCTTACTATAACACCAGCACCAGTAATGACATCAGTGCAGGTTTATACGATCTCTCCGGTAAACTGGTACATAAGGAATACTTTAAGAATATACCTGCAGGGTCTGGTATGCTGAAAGTGAATTTAAAGGATAGACAGTCAATAGCTGATGGCATTTATTTCTTAAAAATTGACGTTAACGGTATACCGTTTAAAGTGTTGAAGCTGGTAAAATCAAAAGGCTGATATTGCTAGTGCTATGTCAAGTATGAACTTACATATTAAAGATAGTACCTTAAATTTGTAAGTGTTTTTTAACCACGGAGGGCGCAGAGGAGTAACCATAGAGGGCACAGAGATAGCCTCTGCGCCCTCTGTGGTTAAAAAATTGGTCGAACGGCTGATAGTACATAATACACTATGGTATCCCTGTTTATACATTACGAAAACTCTGCCATCCATGTTTTATATTTTGGGAAAGGACCTGAAATTGTTGTGTGTCTTCATGGATATGGCGAAAGCGCAGCATCATTTAGTACATTAACAGCGCACCTTAGCATTGAATCAACTCTGATTGCAATCGACCTGCCGTTTCATGGAGCCACACAATGGAACAGTGAAAGGGCTTTTACAGTTGTTGACCTGGAAAATATTCTTGAGCTTATATTTAATGCGCTTCATATGCAGCAGCGGCAATTTATACTCATGGGTTACAGCATGGGTGGAAGAGTTGCTATGAGCCTTTTACAACATGCTCCTGAAAAAATATCAAAGCTGATGTTACTTGCGCCGGATGGAATGAAAGTTAATTTCTGGTACTGGCTTGCTACGCAAACACGAACGGGTAATCGTATGTTTCGGTTCACCATGAATCATCCCGGATGGTTCTCATGGTTGCTCAGGGTTTCAGATCGCTTTACACTGGTTAATAAAAGCGTGATTAAATTTATCAATAGTTATCTCCGGGATAGGAACGCCCGGGATCAATTGTTCAACCGCTGGACTTGCATGCGTACCTTTAAACCGGATATTAAGAAGATTCGAACCATCATTCAAAAAAAACGACTGCCTGTACAAATGTTATATGGAAAGCATGATCGCATTATTCTTGCAAAAAGAACCAACGAATTCCGCAAAGGAATAGAATCTTTATGCAATTTATACATCATTGATGCAGGTCACCAGGTTCTGCAACAAAGATATGCCGGTACAATTATTAAACTCCTCACAACATAAGTTCCTATTTTTATATTAGGGGGAACGTGAATCAGTTATTAACTATACGATTCATTCAAACCTGATAGTAACTGAAGCATGCTGATCATCTTTTATATAACTGCAGGATTGCTTTTATTATACGGCATTCTTATCTCTTATTATTTTTATTCCTGGAATAATATACCTGAATTTAAATTAACAGGCTCTTCAGAATGGAAAGCAACAACAAAGATAACAGTGATCATCCCGGCACGGAATGAGGAACTAAATATTGTTCGCTGTTTAACCTCGCTGTGCCAACAAACCTATCCGAAAGAATTACTCGAAATTATTGTGGTAAACGATCACTCAACCGATCATACTGAAACAATTATAAGAAGTTTCCCTGCATCTAACTTAATTCTTATTAACCTGGCAGATCATACCGGTGGCATGAGATTAAACTCTTATAAGAAGAAGGCTATTGAAGTGGCTATAGCTGCTGCCACAGGCGACCTGATCGTTACTACCGATGCAGATTGCAGTGCCTCACCGGACTGGATCAGGTGCCTTGCGGAATATCATTTTCTTACTCATGCTGTTCTTCTAGCCGCACCGGTAAAAATTAAAAACGATCATACGCTGCTTTCCATCTTTCAATCCATCGATTTTTTAACGCTTCAGGGCATAACGGGTGCATCGGTATCTTCTAAGTTTCATTCCATGTGCAATGGAGCCAACCTTGCTTATGAAAAAAAAGTATTTTACGAAGTGGATGGCTTTAAAAATATCGACGACATCGCCTCAGGTGATGATATGTTACTGATGCATAAAATTGTTACCAGGTACCCTGAACGGTTCTTTTTTGTAAAGGAAGAAGCTGCTATTGTAAGCACCATTGCCGCTCCATCCTGGAAAGACTTTCTCAATCAACGTATCCGCTGGGCAAGTAAGGCCGATCAATATGATGATAAAAGAATTTTCGGTGTGTTACTGATGGTTTACCTGCTCAACGTCTTTATACTGATATTTCTTGTTGCCGGAATATGGAACATCAAATGGATCGTTACATTTGTTACATTACTATTGGCCAAGACTGCAGTTGAATTTTTTTTTATAAGAAAAGTAGCTACATTTTTTAATCAACAACATCTCCTGATTTACTTTCCTTTTTTACAACCATTACATATTCTCTATACCGTAGTAGCCGGGTGGTTAGGTAAGTTCGGCAGTTACGAATGGAAAAGCAGGAAGGTTAAATAAGGTAAATTCGGTATTTTACAAACAATGATATCTTCTGATTCTATACAACAAGCTACCTGGCGAAAATTAAGAAAAAACAAAGCTGCCGTTTTTGGAATGCTCATCATACTAGCCGCCATACTGCTGGCTGCTTTCGCTTACTTAATTGCGCCCGATGCTTCTCCCAATGCAAACAGGATGATCGTAGAAATCGGCGGCCTGAAACCCGGAACCCATCGGCTTTTTATGAAGGAGAAAAAAGAAGGGCCTGTTAAAACAGCCGGTTTCATTCAGCGTTTACTTTATGGACAGGAAGAAGCCTACACTTTCATTCCTGTTAATGGTTATAAAATAATCAGGGATTCACTCATCGTTGAAAAATATATTGATGAGGGTGTTTATGAAACTACCAGGTACCCCCTGGCGAATTTTAAGGGCCCTGCAGAAGGATATTTTATTACCAAAACATCCTGGCTTGGAACGGATAAATATGGAAGAGATATATTAAGCAGGCTGATTGTAGGCGTCAGGGTAAGTTTGAGTGTCGGACTGATATCGATCATTATTTCTTTAACTATCGGAATTGTTCTAGGAGCCATAGCCGGTTACTTTCGTGGATGGGTAGACGATGTTATCATGTGGCTGATAAACATAATATGGAGCATCCCCACTTTGTTACTCGTGTTTGCTATTACATTGCTATTGGGAAAAGGTTTCTGGCAGGTATTCATTGCCGTGGGGTTAACCATGTGGGTAAGTGTAGCGCGACTTGTACGCGGCCAGGTGCTGGCTGTTCGGGAACTGGAATATGTAGAAGCGGCCAGGGCGCTGGGATTCTCCGATGGCCGGATTATTTTCAGGCATATCCTTCCCAATATATTAGGTCCTGTACTGGTAGTAGCTGCATCTAATTTTGCCTCCGCCATTGTAATTGAAGCCGGGCTTAGCTTTCTAGGCGTGGGAGTTCAACCACCGCAACCCAGTTGGGGTTTGATGATTAAGGAGAACTACAATTTTATAATAACGCACAACCCCATGCTGGCATTAGCACCCGGGTTTGCCATCATGCTGCTGGTATTAGCTTTTAATTTGCTGGGCAACGGATTGAGAGATGCTTTGAATGTGAAAGAGGCGTGAGATATGAGGTGTCAGGTATGGGGTATGAGGTGAAAACCCCGAAGAATTGTAAAGATTATAGAAAATGTTAAACACAAGACGCAAACCCGTCGGGATTTTAACCTCATACCTCATACCTCACACCTGACTTTTACTTCCTCGAATACTTATAGCTTCCCGTCCATTTATTGGATGACGATGAAATGGACGTGACGGTAATTTCTACCAGTGACACGATGCCGGCGGTGGTACCCGTAATACTAAAAGTTGTTGCTGGTGTACTGGTAGTTTTTGAAGACGAGAAAAATGCTACGGTTCCGCCATCTGGTTTTGCTGTTACGTCGATTTTAACACCACCTGATGGCATGGCAGATTTAATAGTTACAGTTAAGGGGAAATCAGGTCCGGGTGCGGCGGGTTCTACATGCCCGTTTGCAAGAGGCAGTGTTTCTACTACCAGGTTATCTTCTTTTGATGAACCTTTTTGACAGGCAACTATGGAAAGAAGTATGATACAAATTGATAAAAGGATATATTTTGACAGTTTCATATGGTTCTAAATAAGTTCTAAAGTTAACACATCCTTGAAAGTTTATGGATATTACCTTGATATATCTTTAATCAAGGGTAACCTGAACGTTTCTCGAAAAACTTTCTTCAAGGGAAATGAAAGTTTCCGTTCGTTCGATGCCTTTAATTTTTTGAAGTTCGTCATGTAATACAAACCTGAGTTTATTGATATCCTTACAAACTATTTCAGCGAACATGCTGTAATTTCCTGTGGTGTAATTAAGTCTCACAATGTCTGGTATTTTTCTTAGTTCCTTTGCCACAGCGTCATATAAAGAACTCTTTTCGAGGTAAATTCCTATGAAAGCGATTACATCATATCCTAACTGCTTTAAATCTATTGCCAGCCTGGTGCCTTTTACTATGCCGTATTCCTGTAGCTTTTTAATTCTTACGTGAATGGTACCTCCCGAAACATATAATTTTTTACCGAGCTCGGCATAAGATATTTCAGCGTCATTTACCATTTCATGTATAATCTGCATATCCAATTTGTCAAGATTAAATTTAACGGCCATATACAATTACATTTTAAAAAATATTCATTGTAAGATACCCTTTTTTAGATGTTTACTAAAGTTTTTAAAAATTAATTGAATGTTTTGCAACTAGTGGTGAAGTTTAATTAATATTGCATTGTGATTATGTGTTAATACTAATCAGTTCATTGATAGATTGTGGGATGATGAAATTTTTGGCAGACATGCCCTCTTGTCTCGGGGGTGGGGATACAGGATAAACGTTGCATAGAGCCGTTTTGTTAGCAATAACAGAACGACCAGGGTCGACCACTGAAACTTTGTGCAACAGCTAACTGCCCCGTGAAGGTTCGAGTCCTTCTCCTACAGCTTGTAAGAATGTGGAGTGATGAAATTTTGGCAGACATGCCCCCTTGTCTCGGGGGTGGGGAATTGGGACAAACGTAGCATAGAGCCGTTCTGCTAGCGATATCAGAGCGACCAGGGTCGACCACTGAACTTTGTGCTAAGGCTAACTACCCCGTGGAGGTTCGAGTCCTCCCTCTACAGCTTTTATTTCCTGCATTTATTGATTATCAATTTGAAGTTGCGTATCAAATTGTATTGACTACTTTTTAAGTATTTTTTTAACCACAGAGTAAAAGCCAGAGTAAAAAAGATGGCATTATCATGCATATACTACTATCCCGTTATTAATATGTCAAGTATATAACCATTCAATTTAGTAGACCATAACATACGGAGCAAGTATTTATGGCAGCGGTAAAATTTTTTGAGAAATATTACCAAACTTAAATAACACAGCTACTGGTTCGTATATGCAAATTCTCATGTATCGTCTTTAACAGGATATTAAACTATAATTTTTGGTGAATGATAATCCTTCCAATATTCAACTATATTGTTTAAGACACGTTTAAAACTCTCAGAACTTGCTGGTTTAACAAAAAAACCCTGTACGGATTTAGAGTAGGCATCAATAACCATTTTTTGTTCGGAAGTGGTAGTAAAAAATAAATATGGAATACACTTTAACCTAAGTTGCTCATTATTATGAATTTGATCTCTTAATTCCAAGCCGTTTAATTTGGGAATGTTAATATCAGAAAGAATAAGAAAAGGTTGGGACTTTGATGTGGTTAAAAATGTTATTGCATCATGGCCATTAGAAAACACAAGCACCTCATTTTTAACATTTAATTCTTTAAATATCTCAATAATAAGATGCTGATCATCTACATCATCATCTATAACGATAATTGGTCCGGATTTATTCATATTGTTTTTTGGTCCTCTAACCTATAACC
>CAXTDO010000121.1:0-10765 GCA_964242315.1 uncultured Flavihumibacter sp. | reverse complement strand
GGAATGCTTCCTGAACGGCTCTGTGTTCCGTGTAAACCGTCATTTTCTACTACCGCCGTTGCGGAGTAGCTATAATCACCAATATATAATTTACTGCCATCATCCGACAATAAATCAAAAGTATACCTACCGGTAGCTGGTATGGTAATATATCCCTGATATAAAAAAGCAAAATTTTGATCTCTTTTACGGGGATCTAAATTTAGTGTTGTTGTAGTGCCGGAACTTACAGGAGTAAGAGCATTAAAATCGGGGAGATTGCTCCAGGTTCCCTCATAGTACTTGTAGTTTAAACCCGGCGTAGCTTGTACCGTAGATATGCCAATGAAGAATGTAGAGATTACTGCAAGTAAGAATACTTTCATAAAAAACTTTAATTTAATTGCCAATAACTGATTTATATTATGGTTCATGTAAATAAAATTCTCCGCCAACTATCGTATTTTTTATAGTCAAAACAATTCAAAACTCATCTTTACGCTTAAAGCAGATCACTAAATTGTGCACCTGATCGTTGCTTTAACTTTGTCTGTTATTCCAACTCACGTGTTTTGAATGTCTTTCTGATATTTCGATTATGTGTGTTATTTGTGGCTTCTGTAATCGGTGGCAATGCAAATGGTAATAAATCGTTGGTTCTAGACTGACATTGATATCAATGTAAATTCTGGTATGATTTTTTTCATAAGAGGACTTCCAAACTTATCAATTACTATACCAAACACAAGTAAGTTTTAATGAATTGTGTTGACTTGAGTCAATAAATGTAGTTTTTACATTTAATTTTTATGTTAGTCATTTACAAAACTATAAAAGACTAAGAATGTAATAGTTATAAAAATATGTATATTAATTAAAGCAAAACGCAACGAACTGAATAGATAATAAGTAATGTATTTATTTACGGTTCGCTTAAAATATCACGAACCTTTTGGGAAATAAAATAAACAATTGTGAATTAAATACAGGTTGAAGATAGGTATGAAGATAATGAGTGTAACCAAACAGAAAAAAAATCTTAGAAAAATTTTTATTGAGAAAGTTGCCCGACCTGGATTCGAACCAAGACAAACAGTACCAAAAACTGTCGTACTACCATTATACTATCAGGCAATTATTCGATTGTTGCAACCCTTGCAAAAGTAATGATTGAAAAGACTAGTACCAAATTAACTCTGCCATAGTTTTAATTATACATATGCAATTACATAATCTGTATTTATTATGCTATCAGCCGTCACCTATCCTCTAACACCAAAGGCTTTGGCTGAACGCTTGCCCTTTAGCTTCGGTGTTGAGGCACGGCGTCATCTATCAGAAGGAAAGCTTATCAGTTCAATTTCGTAATTCCAGACTGCTGATACCGATAGTAATTTATACAGTATCTTATAGTTGATAACACACTAATACACCATTTATAACACATGCGCGGGTATACTTCTATGATCAAGGCATCATAAATGCAACTGTTAAGTTAGTTTTTTCTTATCTTAGCGCTTCCTTAAAGGTATTTTTTAAAGCTTTCTGATTGCTCGCTACATTTATAAAAAATCTCAGATTCAGAATATTGAAATTCTTTATACCTAAATTCTGTGATTTCCGTTCTTAGTTATTCAATCTAAAATAATCACCAATAATGAAAAAACTGATAAACAAGCTTCTTAACAAGAGTGGATATGCGCTTTACAAAAAAACTGAAATAAATTATTATTCAGTTGATCAGTTAAAGCAGTTATACGATATCAACGGTATCGATGTGCGCTATATTAAAAGTCAGTTTCAGGGAGGTTTAAGAGATAAACTTATTAAAGAAAACAAAACTAAATGGATAGATATCGGTGCGGATCATAACCTGGATAATTTCAACTGCGTTGCTTTATGGCCTGAACCGAGAGCATGTGCCAAAGAAAGGTATTTTCAACTTGACATGGTGGAAGCAACAGATGAACAGGTAGAGAAGCTTGGTAAGTATGACCTGGTAAGAATGCAACATTTTTTCGAGCATCTTGAACCCGAAGACGGTTTGCAGGTACTTATTAAATGTTCCAAAATATTAAATCCGGGAGGCTATATTTTAATTTCAACTCCTGATCTGAAAAAGTATGTACACTTGTATGCATCAGATAAAATCAATCAGCAAAACTGGGACTGGCCACTTAAGAGGATAGATAAGAACGCTCCTAAAAGCTTTTACTTTTCTATATTCTCTCACAGCATGATAGGCGAGGCTCATAAATGGGATTATGATGCAGAAGGATTAATGTATCAACTGGAAAGGTCGGGTAAGTTTAAGAATATTATGGAGATTCCACTGGATGATGACCTCGCCAATTCACCATTTACTCATAACAGAGCCTGGGAAGATGTTTGCGTGATGGCCCAGTTAAAATAATACTTAACATACCACTAATAACAAAAGATGCCGGATTTTACTCCGGCATCTTTTGTTTTACTTAAAAATATGTAATGGACAGGCTATAAACCGTTTAGGCCATTTGTGGTTGTTTCTTAATCTTTAGCATCATTAACATAAGGTGCCAGAAAAATAGCATCTGATTTCCAAAATTTCGTTTGAATATTTCAGGCCTTAGAAAAATCCTTACCAGCCATGCCATCCTGATTTTAAACCAGAACGGGTGAATCGCTTTCTGCGTTCTTGCATACCATTCAAAAACATTTCCAATACTTATTATAAGGCCGGCATTCAGCTTATCCTTATTCTTAAAAGACCATTTTTCCTGTTTGGGGGCAGTCATTCCAACAAATACGATGTCAGGTTTAAAGGCATTTATCCTGGTAATCATTTCCAGATTATCTTCAGGTGAAAACTCTTTCTTATAGGGTGGCGAAAAAGTTTCTACAGAAATATTCGGATATTCCTCTTTGATTCTGGCTCGTATTTTTTGTAAAACATTTTCTGATGAACCAAGAAAGAAGACTTTACCTGAAGTATCGTTCATTCTCGTAATAAAATGTTTGTAAACGTCCGGACCCTGGTTTTTCTTTATATTTTTTCCAAGCAGGAAAATAGAAGCCAACGCAAAGTACGCTCCATCCAACACCAGAAAATTGGTGTTTTGCAATACTTCTTTAAACTCGGCATCCTTAACGGTCATGCCATAATTATTAGGACTGATACTGCAATTTATTGACCTGCATTCATCTCCCTGTACCGGAATTTTTGATAAGTGGTCGTTAAATACTTTGAATCCTAAAATCGGAACAATTTTGAATTCATTATTCATTACACTAAAATTTCATGTTTATTAATGAGTAGATCAAATCCATGTTATACAGCAGCATAGGCTGGCTGTGGTACCATCTTTTCGATCCATTCATAAGTTTTTGTCATACCTTCTATCAGTGGTGAAGACACTTCCCATCCAAGTTTTTCTTTAAAAAGTTTGTTATCCGAATTTCGTCCGCGTACTCCTGTCGGACATTTGAATCCATACTTCTGCAGAAATTCGGTACCGTATATATTCTTGATAGTAATATTTTTTCCTGATATATCAATTGCCATCTGGGCTAACTGATTAATACTAACCTTTTCCTCAGAACCAATATTTACCGGGCCCTTAAAATCAGATTTCATCAGGCTGAGAACGGCTTCAACGCAATCTTCAACATATAAAAACGAACGGGTTTGCAGACCGTCACCCCAAACTTCAAACTCGCCGCCATCCGGTGTTTCAGCGGCTTTTCTTAACATGGCCGCGGGAGCTTTTTCCTTACCGCCTTTCCAGGTACCTTTTGGACCAAAAATATTGTGAAACCTTGCGATCCTCACTTCCAGGTTATAGTTGCGGTTAAACGCTAAAAACAATCTTTCACTAAAAAGCTTTTCCCAACCATATTCCGAATCCGGATTGGCAGGATACGCAGAACTTTCTTCACAGTTAGGATTGTTTGGGTCTAATTGATTGTTCTCAGGATAGATGCATGCAGAAGAAGAATAAAATAGTTTTTTGATTCCCTTTGCAGATGCTTCTTTGGCCACATTTAAATTGATCAGGGCAGAATTCTGCATTACATTTGCATCATTTTGCCCTGTAAAAATATAACCGGCACCTCCCATATCTGCTGCCAATTGATATACTTCATCATAATCCTGACCAATAACCAATTCAACTGTTTTTGGATCTGTCAAATCTCCTAAAATAAATTCATTACATATTTCATCCTGGCTGAAGTACTCATGATGTTTGATATCACATACCCTTACATATGAGCCTTCTTGTTTTAATCTTTTAGCAAGATGACCACCGATGAATCCGCCACCGCCCAATACAATAACTTTTTTCATTATTTAATTATTTTGTGAGTATAAAGAATTTACAGAAAGATTTGATATCCTCAAACGCTTAAAATTAGCAAAAATTGTGAAATGGCAAGGCAAGTTAGTGGAAAGATAATGTTGAGTTGAATGTATCAAACATTACGACTCTGAAATTGGCGGACCTTAATTGTCCGTGTTCCTATAAACCAGCTTTCTGGCAGCAGCCGTTATTGTATTTAATACATATTACCTGTCTATGGTAACCCATCATTCATTCGTATATCATTCTATACTATAAACTTACAGAAATATTTGTGATCATAAATGATGCCTATTTTGTAACATCCTCATCTTCCTTTAATTTTTTTACCAGTTCAAGCGCTTCGGCAACAACATCGCACATCATTGTAATAAGCGAGCCTGGTTTTGCATTATTATAGGCATACATAACAGCCTCTTTCTCGTTCAAAATAATTTTAACCGGAATTTCCCTGGTTTTTGCATCGTTAATTCCCTCTACAAGTAATCCTACAATGTTATCGGCTGTGCGGCCACGAAGGTGTTTATCCTGCCTGATAATAATTTCGTCGAAACATCCCGCAGAAATTCGTCCCAGTTCACGGATGTCATCGTCTCTCCTGTCGCCGGTACCGCTGATGATGCCAACTTTAGGGTGTCCGTCCAGCTTACTGATAAAATCGCCTAACAAAGTGAGGCCTGCAGGGTTATGAGCAAAATCTATCAGGAACTGAAATTTTTTAAATTGAAACAGATTCAGGCGCCCGGGGGTTTGTGTAGACGAAGGTACAAAAGTCTGCAAAGCGAGTCTGATGTCTTCAATTTTAATATTGCGGTATAAGTAAGTGGCCAGTACTGCCGGCAGTGTATTCATTATATTATGTGTGGCTTTTCCGCCAAAGGTTATCGGAATTTCAGTTACTTTTTCGATCCTGATTTTCCAGGTACCTTTTAAAACAGAAACATAACCGTTTTCATACACGGCGGCGTATCCTCCATTGGAGCAGTGTTTTTTTATCCGGGAGTTGTTTTCATCCATGCTAAAAAGCGCCACATTACAATCAAGGTTCCTGCGCATTTCATATACCAGGTCGTCATCTGCATTGAGAATGGTAAAGCCGTGTGGAAAAACGGTTTCGGGTAATATCGCCTTTACCTTTGCCATTTGTTCAATGGTGTCAATTCCGCCAAGCCCAAGGTGGTCGGCCGTAACATTGGTAACGATGGCAATATCGCAATGCTGAAAAGCGAGTCCGGATTTCAGTATGCCTCCTCTTGCACATTCAAGTACTGCAAAGTCAACTGTTGGATCTTTCAGCACAAACTGAGCGCTTACCGGGCCGGTACAATCGCCTTTCATCATGAGCTGATTTTGGATATACACACCATCAGAGGTAGTAAATCCAACCTTGTAGCCAGCCGTTTTACTGATATGCGCAGTAAGCCTGGTAGTAGTGGTTTTGCCATTGGTGCCGGTGATTGCTATTATTGGAATCCGCCCTGCGCTACCTTTTGGAAACAACATCTCAATTACAGGTTCAGCCACATTACGGGCAAGGCCCTTTGCCGGCTCAATATGCATTCTGAAACCCGGAGCAGCATTCACTTCAAGCACTGCCCCGCCATTTTCAAACAAAGGCGTCTTAAGATCTGGTGCCATAATATCTATTCCACAGATATCAAGGCCAATGATCCGTGCAATTCTTTCCGCCATGAAAACATTTACCGGATGAACTTCGTCGGTAACGTCTTCAGAAGTTCCGCCTGTGCTCAGGTTGGCCGTAGGCTTTAGCAGCACCAGTTCATCTTTCGCAGGAATGGTTTCTAATGTATACCCTTTATCCTGCAGCATTTTATGAGAGAAATCATCAATCTTAATCTGTGTCAGCACTTTTTCATGGCCATAGCCACGCTTTGGGTCTTTGTTGGTTTCATCAACCAGCCATTGAATAGAATGTTCCCCATCGCCCACAACACTTGCCGGGGTTCGTAAAGCGGCGCAAATGAATTTATAATTGATCACTAGTAAACGAAAATCAAAACCGGTAATAAACCGCTCACAGATAATGCTTCTGCCGTACACCTGCGCGGCTTTAAGGGCAACCACTGCCTGATCCCAATTATTAATATTGGTGGTGGCGCCCTTGCCGTGATTACCGTCTATCGGTTTCAATACAAGCGGATATCCTATATCTTCAACGGCTTCTTTAAGGTCTTCCTCTGTACGAACAATAGTGCCATTTGGAACAGGTATTTCTGCAGCGCCTAATAAATTTTTTGTTTCTTCCTTGTCACCCGCTATATCCACGGCAATGGAAGAAGTGGTACCGGCAATGGTTGCACGAATTCGTTTTTGATTTACCCCGTATCCGAGTTGAACCAGGCTATGCTTGTTGAGCCTTATAAAAGGTATGCCTCTTTTTACCGCTTCATCCACAACGCATCCCGTAGACGGACCCAACCTGGTATTTTCCCTGATTTCCCTGAGTAATTGGATATCCTGTTGCAGATCATACGCCGTTCCATCTGCCAGTGCCTGTGCAACTGCTACGGCAGCCCTTGCAGCATGAACGCCTGCATCCTCTTCTATATAGCTGAACACTACAAAATATTCTCCTTCTTTACCGGTGCTTCGGGTTCGTCCAAAACCGGTATCCATACCTGCCAGTGTTTGTATTTCAAGGGCGATATGTTCTATAACATGCCCCATCCAGGTACCTTCCTCTACTCTTCTGAAAAAGCCACCGGCCGAATCTTCACTGCAACGGTGCTCGTACATGCCGGGAAACATTGCTTCCAGTCTTTCTTTAAACCCTTCAATCTTGTTGGTAGGTCGCTGTTCCATCTCTTCCAGATCAAGTTTCATCTGAACCAGTTTCGGACGACGGACACTCCAGTAATTCGGACCTTTCAATACCTTTATTTCAACAATCTTCATAAGCAGTTTCTGGTTAAATTTAAATGTTATTGTATAAATAAGTAATTTTTTTCTTTTGGTACCAACAATTTTCTCTAAGCTACAGGTTAATTCTATTCTTTAATTAAAGTTGCTGCTGATTAGCTAACTTGAGGTACAGAGAATCAAAATCTATATATGACACAAGAGTAACTTATTAAAAGTGTAGGTATCGTTTTATAAGTGTTATGTTTACTTCAGATTAACGGGTTTGCCATCTGCCGTTAGCTATATGACTTTTAAAAAACAATAATCTATCTATTTCATGGCATCAGCCCCTGCTTTAAAACGTGAGATCAGCTTACTACAGGCTTCCGCCATTAATATGATTGATATGGTGGGAATTGGTCCTTTCGTAGTAATGCCATTGGTAATAAGTATGATGGGGAGTAATCTCTTTTTATGGGCATGGATACTGGGCGCCTTCATAGCTTTAATTGACGGGATGGTATGGAGTGAACTGGGTGCATCTTACCCATTGGCCGGAGGCAGCTATAACTTTTTGAAAGAAGCTTATGGAAGTAAATGGGGAAGATTGATGTCATTTCTTTTTGTTTGGCAAACATGCATTCAGGCCCCGCTGGTAGTGGCTTCCGGATCAATAGGATTTTCGCAGTATTTTACTTACCTGGTGCCGCTGGGCCCTGTTATGAAAAAAGTGGTTTCGGGAGTGGTAGTTATTTTTATTACAATGCTGTTGTATCGCAACGTTAAAACCATTGGTAAAATTTCGGTTTTTTTATGGGCCGGTGTTATCATTACGCTGTTATGGATCATCATTGGGGGATTTACGCATAGGCAAATCAGTTATTCACCAATGCCTGAAAAAAGCAGCGAATTTTTATCAATTGCTTTCTGGATTGTGTTAGGCCAGAGTTCGGTTAATACCATTTACAGTTACCTGGGATATTATAATGTTTGTCATTTAGGCGGTGAAATAATTAATCCCCAGCGTAATATTCCAAGAAGCATATTCATTTCAGTATTCGGAATAGCCATATTGTACCTGTGCATGAACGTGAGTATAGTGAGTGTGATACCCTGGCAGGAAGCGCAACACTCCGTTTTTATTGTAAGCACATTCATTGAAAAAATTTATGGGGCGAAAGCGGCTGCAATAGCTACCGGACTGGTACTTTGGATTGCCTTTGCATCTTTGTTTGCCGTTATGCTCGGCTACTCAAGGGTTCCTTATGCCGCCGCCGCCGATGGTAACTTCTTACCCTTGTTTGCGAAACTGCATCCTGAAAAGCATTTTCCGTATGTTTCTTTGCTGTTTATCGGAGGATTGGGCTTTTTATTCAGTCTCCTGTTTAAATTATCAGATGTTATCAAAGCTATTCTGGCAATGCGCATACTGGTGCAGTTTATAGCCCAGGCCATCGGGGTGATACTGTTGCGCCGGCGTAAACCTCTTGAGCAGATACCATTTAAAATGTGGCTTTATCCGGTACCCATTATTATTTCTATTGTGATCTGGCTTTTTGTGTTTTTTTCAACCGGCTGGTATGCATTTGCAGGAGCGCTTATTGCCTTGGTGGGAGTGGGAATATATTATGTGAGAAAGGCAGTAACAAATAATCCCAAGCTTTCTGATATCAGCAGGAAGCCGTAATAACGGATAAAATTCTTATTATAAAAGTCAGCTGACTCTGATAGCTGATTATATTTAAAATGAATTAAGTACTATAACTCCTTACATTTCCGTTATTTTGCTTTTTTTGTAATTCTTTTTCATGTTAGTACCTAAAGGAAAACTTATTGCTGTTGGTGGCGCTGAAGACAAAGGCATTGATCTGGAAACAGGAGAGATCTACCGGAATAACCTCAATTTTTTTGAACTGGGAATCCTGCGACGAATCGTAAAAGAATCAGGAGGACCAACAGACAGGATAGAAGTCATCACTACCGCATCAATGATTCCTCACGAAGTAGGAAACAATTATTTAAATGCTTTTGGCAAGATAGGATGTACAAATATCGGCGTGCTTCATATCCGTAACAGGGAAGATGCCATGAATCACGATTATATGGAACGATTGAAACAGGCCGGTTGTGTAATGTTTAGCGGCGGCAATCAATTACGGTTAAGTTCGGTATTTGGCGGAACTGATTTTTTAAATATTTTACAGGACCGTTATCAGAACGATGACTTTGTGGTTGCAGGAACATCAGCAGGTGCAATGGCTATGAGCAATACCATGATCTATGAAGGTAATGCCACACGGGCTCATCTGAAAGGTGAAGTAAAGATCACTACGGGACTGGGGTTTATGGATGATGTGATCATAGACAGTCACTTTGAGAAAAGAGGACGATTTGGAAGACTGGCCCAGGCTGTGGCAAGCAATCCATCCTGCCTGGGAATCGGTTTGGGAGAAGATACCGGTATGCTGGTGACCGGCGGCAATCAACTGGAAGCTATAGGAAGCGGAATGGTAATGATCATTGACGGCCACGAAATCCGCCACAGTAATATTGCCGATATCCCCGAAGGAAATCCGATAAGCGTAGAAAAGCTGATCGTTCATTTGTGCGCTAAAGGAAATGGATTTTTATTAAAGGAAAGGAAATTTATAGAGTCGGTAACCGAAACACTTCCTTATTATTCAGGATTTTAGAACCTCAAACTTTAAGCCTCAAACCTTAAACCTATAAGGTTTTTAAAACCAGCGGAGCGGATGAGCTTCGCTAGGTTTTCACGCGGAGGCTACAGATTCCAGAATTATCTTCTTAAGCAACTCAGAAATAACAGCCCCCTTTGTCAGCACCATCAGGTGTTCGCCTCCTTCTACGCTATGATCCGCATGTACATACCTGTGTGGGAGTAAAATGTCTGCGGTGCCATGGATATGTACGGCATTTGAGAGGACATGGTTGTTACGCCAGTGGGCAATCTGGTTGATACCCCATTTAATAAAGCGGTCATCAGAATTATACAACATTTCCTCAAAAATGATTTTGTCACTCCTTTTCTGAATTCCCATCAATCGGTATGTGGTATGATTGGCTTTTCTCAGCAATGATATGGAAGTAAGCTTATGAAGCGGAAAGTATCTCAGCCACTTCAGGTAAAAGGGAATCTCTTTTTCTGTTTTAGCACTCGACAGAAGAATCAGTTTCTTTACCGGGAACTGCCTGGCGATTTCCGAGCCTACTATCCCGCCAAAAGATAATCCCACAATAACAGGGTCTTTATCTGTAATCTGTGCTTTAATTCTAACCGCATAATCACTGACATGCTCACCTGTTAAAGGCTGTATCCAATCTACAAAAACAGGTTCGCAAAAATCAAGATCAAGGAATTGAAAAGCCCTTTTATCTGCACCCAGCCCGCTGATGAAATATACTTTTGGAGTAGTGTTCAAGGTTTCATGGTTTAAATGCGTACTTTTTTTAACCACGGAGGAAAAGCCGAGGTGTCACGGAGGTCCACGGAGGAAGTTCCTCCGTGGACCTCCGCGCTACCTCCGCTTTTCCTCCGTGCTCAAAGAAACAGCCAGTAATTACAC
>CAXTDO010000120.1:0-10766 GCA_964242315.1 uncultured Flavihumibacter sp. | reverse complement strand
ATCTCGGCCTTATTAACTCTAATTTATCATGGCCTAAATTTGGGGAAGCTTACACTACTAACAGGCGGCTTTACATACCAAGGCTTGACGCCCTTACAATCAACTTCAGCCATGTTGCATCATTTGCCAAGGCAGGAGTTTTTTAATTGGGCATTTGTAATTATTTTCATCTAAAGATTTAAAATCCGCATTTGTACCCTGCTAAAGCAAAGCTGTACCGTTGATGGCAACCTTGACGCGCTTCCAGTAGCCGACTCCGATATATAAACAGAGAAATGACAATGTAAGCCTCTAACCAGAACCGCGACTGAATTTCCAATTGCCACTGTTACATTTGTCGTTCACCTAAAATACGATATCAATGGATCAGCTGAACGACAAGAAGATTACATCCAGGCACAATAAAAACCAACTGCTTGAGATGCTGGATGAATATGATAAAACTAAGGGTATGACGATAAAGGAGTTTTGTAAGCTTCGCCAGATTAGCGAAGGGTCGTTTTACAGTGCTCGTAAACGCCACCTGGCCTGAAACATTGCAAAAAAGCAGTTATCCGGATTTATCGCCATCACCAGACCGGCATTGAAAGAATCGGCCGGTAGTTTGTTTGCAGAAGTTAATGGGATCAAGCTTTACCAGGCTGTACCTGCTCATTATCTTAAAGCGCTTGTTTGATGAGCGCCATTGTCTTGTTAACGGACCATCATCAATATTTTTTATATAGCAGCCCTGCTGACATGAGAAAATCAATCGATGGCCTTTGTGGCATTGTCTACAATGAGTTGGGGCGCCAGGTTAATCATAAGGATGTATTCATCTTTATGAATAAACGCGGTACCCATATCAAACTGCTGTTACAAGAAGCAGATGGTTTTACCTTGCTGTTCCGCCGGTTACATAAAGGTCGTTTCATGATACCAGATATTGCTGAAGGTCAAGGTGCCATACAGATGAGCGCTACCGACCTGCTATCTATGCTTTCAGGCCTTCATTTACACCGATCAAAAAAAACAGCCTAGTTATTCACATTTCTGGTTATCAACCAGGGGGTTTAGGGTGTTTTCCATGTCTTTTTTAAAAATCAAAATCTAACCCCGGGTTGTCCTCGAAAAAACATGTAGTGTTGTGGAAATATCATCATTATTGAAATACTGATTGGTACTGAATTTGCGGCTTATCAACCCAGATGAAGTTTACAAAAAACTATAAGGAATTATATAACAACTGCTCAGAGCAATGTGCGCAAAAAAATAGCCTCATTGTTCTCTTGCAACAACAACTCATGCAACTCGCCAGCGAACGACAATTATTAAACGCTGTTATTATAGCTTAGCAAGTGGAGCTGTTGCAGCAGGCAACCAGGATTGCCGATCAGCGCACAACGCTTGATCAACAGCTTCGTACGACCCTTGGCCAGGCCGAAAAACTATCGCAACAACAAACCATTATCCAAGAACAGCATGAGTTAATTGATACCCAGCAAAAAGAGCTGGATAAAAATAAAAAGGAACTGCTTCATCTGGCTAACCTGCGCTATGAGATGGCCACCCTTAAAAAATGGATCTACGGCATCAAAAGTGAAAAGCGGCACCAGCCTACCGGTTCGCTTAAAGTAAACATCGGCGATCAGCTTTCCCTTGCTATGGACGTTGACAGCTGGGGTGTATGCAAAATAACCGACCGTGGCCGAGTGCCTGAGCACTTACGAATAATCAATTCCACTACACCAAAAAAGCCGGGTGGCAGGCATGATTTTCCTGCTGGGCTGGAAGAAGAAATTACCGTAATAGATGCATTTGATAAACCAGCGAGTGCAAAATGTATCGGCCATGTTGATCAACGACAACTTGCCTGCGACCCGGTGCGGTGGTATATCAAAGTTACGCGCCGGCTTGTGTACCTGACACCAGTAGATGAAGATCAGTTAAACTATAAACAACTGATTGCACCGCTGCCACCACATCCAATTGACAAATGCAAAATGGATATCAGCATCCTGGTGATGCTCACCATTTAAAAGTTCTTGTATCACATGCCTGTATGGCGCCAGCAACAACGCCTACTTTATTATGGGATTGACCTTCCCTATAGCACCCTATGCTCGCTTGTTAACCGTACCTGCGAAGCACTGGAACCTCTATGGCACCTGCTGTTAAAAGAAATAACCTCCAGCGATCTTATAAACATTGATGAGACCCATTACCGTGTTTTGGATAATACCAAGAAAAAAGGTAAAAAATCTCATATCGGTTGGATGTGGGCATCCATGAATCCTGTGCAGCGCATTGTTTGCTTTATGTACCAGCAAGGTCGTGGCAAAAAGAATATCCGTTCTGTTCTGCACGGGTATAAAGGATATTTGATGACTGATGCATATGGTGCTTATGCAAAATATGGTAAGCAGCCTGGTGTTGTGCACCAGCATTGCCTCGCGCACGCACGAAGGTACTTCGTTTATGCCCTGGACAATGATGCAGCAAAGGCCGGTTATACGCTCGATCATTTTTTTGGTCCCTTGTATGATATTGAAGAGGAATGCAAATTGTTGCAATTTGATTTTGATGGAATCACTGAAAAAAGACAAGGTAAATCTTTGCCAATTTTACAAGAGTTCCGCCAATGGTTGGAAGCGACACTACCGCAAACGATTCCCAAAACACCCATTTATAAAGCAATTAACTATGCGCTGAAAAATTATGAGAGCCTTGTAGAGTACGTAAACGATGGGATGTTGCCCGTTGACAGTAACGAACCGGAAGGTCAAATCCGCGCTATTGCCCTGGGCCGGCACAACCATTTATTCGCCGGTTCACACCGTAGTGGAGAACTTGCAGCCATTATTTACAGCTTCATGGCCACCTGCAAACTTCAAAAAACAGATCCTTCCAAATGGCTGGATGATGTGCTGCACAGGATCGCGGATCAGCCGGAAGATAAATTAGTCGAACTGCTTCCGCAGTTCTGGAAACCTCGGGCTACACAGCAAACGAAAAGCGCCTAAGCTTACAGCAGTGAGGGATGCACAGCTTGCTTAAGTTTTTATGTCTATGACCTTTGCTTTTAATCGTTCCGCTTTTTTTCTTTCTCTTTTTTCAAGCGCTTTACTTATCAACAGTTCACTGCGTCCCAGTTCCTCATCACTAAGCATGGAAACAAACTCATACAGGTCCAGCTCATAAAACTGGCAGATACGTAACGCCATCAGGAAACTTCAGCTCCCGCTGGTCACGTTCTATTTTGAGATAGGTGGTATAAGACATTTGTAAAACATGGGCCAATACTTTTTGCTCCGGCTGGTGAATGCGACGAAGGCGCGCCAAAATCTGGCCCAGGGTAAGCTTATCATCTGAAATGGATGGATACATGCGCTGATCGATTGTTGATCCGGCAAAGTTCAAACTTTGTTACAAACTGCTCAACAGGAATATCCACAAACGCCCCACAAGGCCAATACAAAATATTTTCCAAATATCAATCGTGGGTCTGGTTAGAGGCTTACTCTGGTTAGAGGCTTACCTACCACCAACAGCATGTTGCTATGTATCTTCAGTAATCTGAACTTTCAGTTGTTTCCAGTTATGCGGAATAAGTTCTCTGATTTTTTTGATAGGATGCATAGATATTATTGTGAGTACATCTTTCAGCCAGAGGTAAGGGTTAACGCCTTGCATCTTACATGAACCAAGCAGGCTGTAAATCATGTCAGTGCGCCGGGCTGCTTCATGACTTCCGGCGAACAGGTTTTTTCTTCTACCCAAAGCCACCGGACGCATACTGTTTTCTATCGGGTTGTTGACAATGGCGGGCGTGCCGTTGCTGGTATAACGGGTAAGCTTGTCCCATCTCTTAATGCTGTAAGCCATGGCGATACCAACGGGGCTCTTTGGTAATACTTTTCTTTCAGTATATTCCTGTACCATCTATTTACCAGGTGCGTCCAGGATAGGAACAGGCTGCTCCCGTCCGGATGAAAGTATGGAGCTAACAGCCGGAATGAATGAAACTGCCCGTCTTTGGGATAAAAAAGCAGACAGTTAAAGGTTATTAGAATTTTGAATCTTATCCTAAACTACTTATAACCTCTTTTTGCTGACTATTGATCAATGTTTTAAATTTATAAAACTCATTATCCATATCAATCCTAATTATATCATTTTGAATACCATATTTAATCAGGCCAATTGTTGATTTAATACCTAATTTGTCTTTTAAATTTTGCCTGATTTTTTCAACCGATCGAATGCCTAAAAAAATTTCTTTGGCTATTTCCTTATTACTCTTTTCATTCCACAATAGTTGTAAAACTTGCCTCTCTCTTTCATCTAACTGTTTTCCTTTTAACTTAAAACCGCCCATTTTAATACTATGAAATGTACGAAGTATAACTTCGGTGTACAAAGGATTAATGTAAAATTCGTTCTTTGATATAGAGTTAATTGCCGTTATTAATTCTAATGGATGATCTTCCAATACAACACATCCATTAACCTGAACTTCTAAAAACTCTTCAAAATAATCTAAATGACACCGCAAAGCCATTACTAAAATTTTAATTTTAGGATGTTTAGTTTTAATCTTTCTGAGCGTTTCAAGAATAAGCTTGTTTTGATCGCTGATTTCAAGAAGCAAGATGTCTACCTGACCAATTTCAACATCCTTACAAGACGATAGATTCGGAGCGTCATGTACAACTTTTATATTGCTTTGTTCACCAATATAATTTAGAAGGAGTTTTCGAAAAAAATGAACTTGCTGAATTAATGCTACATTTATTCGCGTCATAATTAAAGTTTGTAAACCCAAAAACACTTATCAACTATTGTGAGTTAGCGAGTAAATTGACTTTTATTTTGTTATAGTAAAAACACTTTGGTACTAGTAATAACACTTAGGTTCTTACTAATATATGTACTTAGAATACGGTATAATATAGCTCTTAGGATACGCAACTATTCGAAAGGTCTTCGAACTTACTTCAAGTTACTAAGGGTATTCATATAAATAAAAATTTGTTTAAAGAACCATTGTTTTTTTATCATAAAAAAGAGAATTTGATGCCTAACTATTTGATATATAACAAATTATAGTAAAAGTATTTATATAATAAAGTTGGGGGCTGAATTGTATAAGCTAAAACACAACTTTATTAAATACGCTGAACTTATAAACCATATTAACATATTAATGGAATTTTTCGCCAGAGGTGACTGTATTTACCCTAGCATGGTAGCCGTAAGTCTAAAAGGTTGCTTTGATAACAATATAATGTGGAACTTAATCTATATCGAAGCGCTATGTTGTAAAAATTCCCAGACTGTTGAAAGCAACGATTTACAAATTGAATTAAGTGAATTTATTAGCAACGGGTAGAAGAACATTATTGCAATGTTATGGAATGCGAACAACAAAAAATAGCAAAGGAAATTGAGATGGTACAATCTTAACGGACATGAAATTGCATTAATGTACGAAGTGTATGGAATTGAAATAATCAAAGAAGAGGCATCGCAAGTACGACGCTGACTTTAATAAAGAAGTATTGAAGATGACGGAATCGAGTAGTAGTGTTACCGGAAGATCATTTGCCAGCAAATTGAGGAGCACATGCAGGAAACGTTGATAATAGAGGCGTTAAAAAAAGGCCTTAACAGCAGGGCAATTTCTAATAGTGTGGCTGTTCATCCAAGATAGAGGCGTGCAGTATGGGGCCAGTGATATCTGCAAATAATCCGGGACAAAAAAATGTTGAAGAGCAGGAGTCGTGTTGATAACCTTTATAATAGCGCTTTTATGCAATATTTTACTTACAGAACACTACCTTAAGTATTTTGGTAATCTAGAATCCACGTTAATTTAGTATGCAATCGAAAACTGCATTATTGAGGCGTATAAGAATTTGCGTTGTTCTTTTTAGATAGGATCCTATTTTTAAACACAAGAAAATCAATTGAGCTTTTTAAGAAGCTGTTAATGGCATCCTGCGGGGTTTCCACAATCGGTTCGCCTTTAATATTGAAGGAAGTGTTTAACAATAATGGCACACCTGTAATATCATAAAAACAGTGAATAAGCCGATAGAAATTGACGTTATCTTCTTCCCTAACCGTTTGAATCCTTGCTGTGCAATCAACATGGGTTACAGCAGGGATATTGTTTTTTAGAACATTACATACTCTTAACATAAAAGGGCTGTCCTTCAAACCAAACCACTCCTGAGAAAAATCGTTAAGAACACTGGGGGCAAATGGTCTAAACTGTTCTCGGAATTTTATCCTGGCGTTTAAGATGGCTATCATGTCAGGATCACGCGGATCAGCTAAAATGCTTCTATTACCCAGAGACCTTGGTCCAATCTCACTCGCATTCTGGAACCATGCGATTATTTTGCCCATGGATATGTACTGAGCTGTTTTTTTAATATAGTCGGGAACAACGGCTATATCTAACAGCGCTCGTACGTCAGGAAAATTTAAAAAATCATCAATGAATTCGTCATAGGAAGCAACGGAATACATCCTCTGGCAGTTGGTATATTCTATTTTGGGATTATCAAGGTGATGATGCCAGTACCACATACCTGCTCCGATGGAGGTTCCGTCGTCACCGCTTGCTGGATGTATATATAAGTTTTTAAAACTGGATGCTTCGAACGCTACCTGGTTAGCTACCGAATTGAGGGCTCCGCCACCACCCAAACAAAGGTTTGGCGCCACCCCTTCTTTTACAGAAACTGCATACACGTCGTCAAGTATTGTTTTTAATTGTCTTTCCATGACAGCCTGAACATTATATGCCAATGTTGCATTTAACTTTTTAGTGCCGCTCTCGATAAAAACCGGATCACACATGTTGGAGTAATCGTAGAGTTCTTCAACACTATTAATCTCATCGGAGATCATTCTATTGTTCTCAGAAAAACCATATGGAGCCAATCCCATTACCTTTCCCGCACCAACAATCCCCGTTCCAAAAAGCGAAGTTGCCACGTCTGAATACCAGGTACATGAATTGTTACCATGAGCCTGATATTCCACTCGCCTAAGTTTATTTAGTCGGCCAATAAAAACAGCATAACCGGATGGATCCCATGAAAAGCAGATAGCTTCGCTGAATGGTGAACTAAAGTATGCCAACGCACTGTGAAGCAACTGATGGTCAGGATTAACAAGACAGCAGAACTCTATGCCGGAAATAAGCACCTTATCAAGCGTTTGATTAATCCAAAAATCCATCCAGGTCTCTTTAAGATTAGATCCGTAAATATGAGGTATATCCGGCGTATCCATATTGTGGAGGTTACAAAGTATCACAAAATCGATGTCCTCTAACCTTAGACTTGCCTGAACAAGGAGGCAGTTAAGGTCCTCAGTTCTAATCCCTGGATGTTTCTTGATTTTAGAGAATCTTTCAGTATTCACATAAGCACATAGTTTGCCGTTTGATATAATACAAGCAGATCCATCATGATTGAAATTGATAGAAAGGATATTTTTATTTTCCATTAGACTTTGGTGATAATCAATTACTGGACGATAATATTATAATTAGTGAGAATATCCGTACTTATAGGCCGGGTTAACGAACCAGCTGGCATTTGGCAACAGCGCATTTTTCAACAGCGACTTTTTGCGACTAAAACCTGCTGAAGTAGCGCCTCCCGTACTTCTTTTACTGTTATGAAGTTCATACACTCATGACCATAAGGACATGGATCGCCCCATGAATAGTAGAAACAAGGAGAACAGGGCAGACCTTTGAATATGTTAATATTGTTATCGTGTCCCCAGTGAACAGGGCTTGAATCACCGAACAATACAACACCAGGAATGCCGAATGCATTGGTTACATGGCCGAGGCTCGATTCCACACCAACAAATGACAGGCCGTATTGAATCAAACATAATGACTCACGCAAAGTCGTTTTGCCCCTCCAATCCACTGCCCCGGTTACAGCGGGTTCATCTTTATGACCCAGTTGAATAAAGGTAAACTCAGGCATTTGCTTAACAAGCTCGATCCATCTTTCAGTTTTCCAGTTATGATTTGCAGACGATCGTGATGTGATATGCATAAATATTACATCCTTGTAAGGCTGTATCATTTTCGCTACGTGATGTTGTTCCTTTTCGGTGAAGAACAGTTGAATATTTTTATCTTTGAGCTTTACGCCAAATATCTCCGGCACAATTTCCACAACGCTTTTGGAGTACACCCAAGACAACGGTATATGCTGAAACTGAAGATTAATATACCTGACAAGATCTTTTCGGAACAAGTATGCGAACAAATGATAGGGATACCGCAGCATGGCACCGATTTTCAGGAGGCGCAGTGAATCTACAAAGTAATTGTTTTTAAAAACATCTTTGTGTTGCTGATTGATGCAATAAAGGACTATTTTATAGTCGGGATACGTTTCCTTTAAAGCTTTCATAGTAGGTGTGCAGATAAGCGCATCGCCTATGCCACCCCATGTTACAATTACAAACTCCTTTCTATTCATGCAGCATCCATTTTAATTCCCTGTACAAGGATGTATATATCCGCTTTTCCACGTCGAGCAATTGACAAAGATTAGGACGTCTTACAAAAAAAGATCGCTCCATTTCCTTTGCGATCACTTTATCGATCATTTTTAATTTGGTCTCCACTTCCCTGATCCGCAGCTCTATTTCGTATCTATTCCTGATGTTTTCCATAATCCGCAGTTTTAATTGTATATAATCCTATCTCAGACCAATGTGTTAAATACATCAATTGACTGCAGCAACTGTAGAATTGACTGGCGCATCATACAACAGTTCTTTCTCTCCATACAACCGCTCCGCTATCCGACCCTGGTCTATACAGATGTTTACTAATTTATTGGACTGTATGATAGGATTTGATTCCTCCGTATACCGAATACTGCTGATAAACTCCAGCCATGGTTCCTGGCCCATCGCATAAACATATACTTCTTTTGGCTTAAAAATATTTATCAGCTGCATTCCTTTCTGGCAATCAGAGCCGGACAACCGACGGCTTCCGTCCACATCTTTCTGAACTCTCCGCGTAAACAACGGGCCGTAAAGCCAGCTCATTGGTGCGCCGTCGCATTCCATTCCCAGGAAAATCACGTCTACATTGCCTATCTGGCCTTGGATATTCCTATACAGCGAGGGTTCCAAAATACGCGAGTCTGCCATAAAAAGAAGTTTAAAATTACTTAACTGGATCAGATAGCATGATTTGGTATATATATTAAGGTCGCTATGTTCCCCTGTAAACGGTATACCTGTGATGGTTGTATCACTGAACGAAATAGCTTCCATTTCTCCTATCTCTATCACATTATCAAACCCAATGTTTGTAAACATTAATTTGAGGTTCGGATCCTCGAGCCTGCCGCTTGAAGTCTTCGGTACAACAAGCGTTTTTATACGGTGCCTTAATGGCAAAAGCGTCTCAAATAAAATATGATCCTGGTGATTATGGGTAATAAGTACATAGTCGATGTTTTCCGGCAGGTCCGCATCGGAAAAATGTTCCACATCGGAGTAGTATCCATAGTAGCTCACCAGCGGATCTACCAGGATACTCACATCTTTCGTTTCTACTAATATGCAAGCGTGTCCAAAATACCGCATGCGGATTTTGTCGCCATTATACGATTGATAGGCTGGCGGAACATCGCTGAAAAAAAAGGTTTCAAACAGCGGCAATTCCGAATCTGCAATTCCGAGGAGATCCTTTATATAAGTCAGCGTCTGTGGTTTCCGACGCATTTTACTAAGCATGTCAATGGCGGGCGACTCGAAAGAGATATTCAAATGAAGCACGTTTGGTTCGTTCAACCTTGGGGTACTCAAGCAAAACGGCCTTTCGTCGTTATTAGTAATCCATAAAGCGATGCTTTGGGACGACTTCTTATAGTACCTGCTCTTGTACAACAGCGATTCAAAAAACCTGAAATTAGGGTTATTAAACCGATCGTAGAAAATTTCCACGTAGCCTTTTAATAAGGCAGGCACACGCTCGTACATTTTTTCCAGAGAATATCCTTTTGCTTCATTTGCCAGCAAATTATCCAGTTCCCTTATAGCATCCGCCAGATCAAGCATGTCTTTTTCAGTTTGAACTGTATATTGCTTCAACGCGTTGATCTCCGACCATCTGGCTTCTTTATAGTCCATAAATGGACCTCCCAGCATTTTTGGGTTGCGAACAGTTTCGGCATGAATATCCGGATCTAAAAGGTATGAATCCATTATTGCAATGTGCCTGGACAATATATTCATGGCAGCAGTGGCTGGTGAAATCAAGTGACTCCAGGCGTACCATCTGTCAAATAACGGCTCTATGACCACATTTGGCTTTAGATAAACTAATTTTTCATTCATAGCATGTATTTGAAATAACAAGTAATTTATACTTATGGAAAAAACTCACTTAGCATAGCTTCAATTCCTTTATAAGAATCGAATGATTACATAAAACAAATTCTGAGGCGAGATGTGCCACATACCGGCTGCGAAGGAACAATTCAGTTAGGTGCCAGGTTTTACCTTCAACCGAGGCTTGTGACCCACTTAGAAAAATATCTTTGAATCCAAGTTCCAAACCGCGTCCGTCAGCTTTAGATACAGCTTCCTTCTTCGTCCATATCTGGAAGAAAGCTTCCGCCGGGTCTGCTGAACCGCAAATGCAGGAAATGTCAGAAACATTTAGTTGTGACTCGAACTCGGTGAAATCCATTTCCCTGATTTCTTCTGCGTCTATACCT
>CAXTDO010000119.1:1045-10793 GCA_964242315.1 uncultured Flavihumibacter sp. | reverse complement strand
GGTTAATACCGTAAGTAAACTGGATGTTGAACCGGTTAAGGTTACCGATTACCGCAACGACGATATTATAGGCCAGGATGTAGAAATTGCAAGCCGCAACCTGGCGTCGAAGAAAATAGAAGTTAGTGAAGTAAAGGCTTATAATCCACGGATCAGTGCTACTTCCATATCTGAATTATCATCGTTTCCCGCTAACCTGAAGCCGGGACAAAAGGTTACTCTTTACGAAGAAAATGGCAAGATCCGTTATTACGCTCTTGTAAAAGAAAAGCAAACCTCGCAGAACCCGGCGGTTGATACGTTCAACAGCCAAAAAGAAAAATTGCAGCAGCTTGAAGAAGAACTGACGGTAACAAGGAAGAATGCTGTAGAAAAGGATGAACAGATCACAAAGCTTCAGAAGGAGATGGAAACACTGCGTAACGAACACAATGAAATAAAAAGTTTATTAAATTCTGAAACAGTTCTGCATTTATTACAGAACATCCAAAAGCTGGAAAAAAATAAAGATGAAGGTGAAGGAGAGAATAGGCCTGTAAATCCTTAATACATTTTTTTCATAAAGCTTCAATGACATGAAGGATCAGCCATTGGTGTCCTGTATCATGCCTACCTATAACAGGAGAGATTTTGTTCCCCTGGCAATCAGGTATTTTTTGAGGCAGGAGTACGAAAACAAAGAATTGATAATTATTGATGATGGTACCGATATTGTTCGAGACCTGATACCGGATAGTGAGCTAATCCGGTATTTTTATTTAGACAAGAAAATTACCCTTGGCGCAAAATTAAATCTTGCCTGTGAGTATGCGAAGGGTAACATCGTTGTTCACTGGGATGATGATGACTGGTATGCACCAAACAGGTTATTCTACCAGGTTGAATCGCTGCTACATGATGATGTTGATGTTTGTGGTATTAACCGCCTCTTATATTATGATCTTCACCGCAAAAATGCCTGGCAATATATTTATCCTTCCAACCGGCGTGTATGGCTGCTCGGTAGTTCTTTGTGTTATAAAAAAAATTTATGGCAAGGCAACCAGTTTGCAGATATAAATGTAGGAATGGACGGATTGTTTGTGTGGGCAACTCCTGCAGAACGGGTAGGTGTACTTCCTGATAACTCCATCGCGGTGCACATGATCCACGGTAACAACGTTAGCCCAAAGAAGACAGAAGGTACCTGGTGGCATATTTACTCTACCGAAAAAATACAAAAGGTTATGGGTACCGATTGGTACCTCTATGACGGTAACCAGAAGACACTAGAACTGCCTGAAGTGAAGAGTCGGGAGGCAAAAATTGCTAACACATCTAATGGACGCAAATTATTACAGAATCTCCATCTATGCCTGGTGCATGAAAATCAGGAGTGCATATCAGACCTGCTGGAAAATCTGCGCTATCACGATCCCGATTCACAAATTCTTCTTTCCAACGGAAGTGGTAATCCTGATCTTATCCCAAAACATTTTCCCTTACAAGAATATAAGGCCACGCTGGTGCCAAACAACCAACGAGTGAAACATGGATATCTGCACAATTCGGCCCTTGAGACGATGAAGTTTGCACTGGATAATTTTTATTTTGATACCCTTACTATTGTCGACTCGGATCAGCTTGCCATCCGTAGCGGTTATACAGCATATATTACTGATTTTTTAGCCTCACATACCGGCATTGGTTTGATGTCGAGCATGCCGCAGAGGGTACACAAAAATGATAAAACAAAGTACGTGGCTTTGCAGGCATTCAGCGAATACAGTTTGTGGGAGCCGTTTATTAAAAATTTTCCCGACGGTGAAAGTAAATTCGTTCACTGGACTTTCTGGCCATCGACCGTCTTTACTTATGATGCTGTGAGGGATATAGTAAAACTGTTTAAAGAGAATTCATTGTTACAGCATATAATGTGTCATACCAAAATATGGGCAACGGAAGAGGTGATATTTCCAACCCTGGTGAAATTGCTGGGTTATGAGATAGTTACGAATCCATGCTGCCACGATGTTGTTAAATATAAAACATTGTTTTCCATTCCTGAATTCAACCAGGCGCTGACCAGGCCAGGTGCATTTTGGATTCACCCGGTAACAAGAAAATATGAAGATCCGCTTCGCAGGTTTATCAGGTTACACTTTAATAATTATGACTCAGGAAACAAGGAAGCGGCTTTAGAGGAAAATCTGTCAGCGTATTCATTTAAAATACTGGCACTAAAAAAAATCAGCAGAATACAAGGATGGTTAAACAAGCAGGAAGCAGGCTTTCTTTTTGATACTGTAATAAAAGCCTGCACAGATTGTCCGGGCGCAGATGCCGTTGTAGAAACCGGTAGCTTCCATGGAAAGTCAACGGTTCTCTTTGCGATGATAATTAGAAAATTCTTTCCGGTTTACAGGATATATGCCGTGGATAGGCATGATGGAAAATTAGGTGCTGAAGATATGGGACTAAAAATTTTTCCACCATCTCTCGATATGTTTAAGCAAAACATTGCACTGGAAAATTTAGAGGATTTTATCGAAGTCATTCAAAACAACACGTCCGATATAGAATGGAATAGACCCGTGGCATTTTTGTTTATTGATGGCTTGCACGATTATAAAAATGTTTCCCGTGATTTTTATTGTTTTTCCGGGTGGCTGGTAAAAGGAGGGTATGTTGCTTTTCATGATTACGCGAGTTATTATCCGGGTGTGATGGCTTTTGTGAATGAGTTATTGTGCACAGCAACATTCAGGAGCGCAGGTAAAGTTCATAGTTTGATAATACTGCAAAAGTTGTAAACAGTACCCCAAAAGTTCTGACATATTAATTTTTCTCGAACATCCAGGGTATATTGGAGTAATCTTTTGCCTTTTGTTCACTATGAAAAAGGTATAAACAACCATGAGGATGTGTTTCTTGGTAAGGTCGGCAGAGTAAACTTTCAATTACTTGTAATTCTATATTGTGCCTGTCTGGAAGTTTCATTTGCTTAGCGGGCTATTGACTTTGCACATATATGTTGTAAATTTAGCTCAATGCCAATATCGGCGGTAAACACTATGCCGGGCTTCGAATCGAACGAACAAAAAGGAAACTATCATGCACACTTTCGGACAAAAACCGAATGCATCTCAGCAACTTACGAGCGCCAGGTCTACGATAAAAGGCAGGGCGCATTTTGGGCAAACCGGGAGGTAAACTCGAACATTCACTTACAGGAAAATATTGGAAATCAAAGCCAACCGCATTTATACAGGGCTAAACCAGATAACCCTGAGGCCATTCGAGTTGGTCATGATTTCTCACAAATACCAGTGTATGCAAAAGCACCCTTAAAGGTTCAACCAAAACTGACAGTGAATACTCCCGGGGACATTTACGAGCGTGAAGCAGACTACATCAGTCGGGGCGCAAGCTCAATTGGAGTTCGGTTTTCGTTGGCGTTTTATCGCCTATTCCGCGAACGTTGGGGCACATTCACGACCCGGGGCAAAGTGATCGGCTTACGTTTGGCATGGGTGTAAAACTCGTACCGGAAAAGCCGCCTCCGCCGCAGAATAAGCGGCACCTTTCGGAAGGGGGATGTTGCCAGCGCATGTCGTCGAGAAAATCAGAAGTGCACTGGATGCTCAGGTGAGTGAAGATGCGCTTACACCGCCGCAGTTACGTCCATTCAAGTAAGGAGCGGCCATTGTAGTATTTCTCCTGCCACGCTGTTTCCAATACAAGCGGCAAACAGCGTGAAAAATTCAAATATTATAGGTGTCCGGGACTGGATTCATTCTATATTGAAAATCAATATGATATTTCAAATGTGTGTCAATTATGCGCCATATTTTTTACTAGGCGCACTCCATAAATTGTCATATTGCTTCATTCGTGGTTTGACATTCAATATGGTAAACGATGTATTACTTTGCCAAAGCTTTACGGCATTACAGTAATTGTGAATCCCGGGTTTATATTAAGCGTCATGCCTGGATTTATAATAAGTCCAAATACCCTTACGTTTGAATTAATTGTTGGCATATTCGGTGCTCCGGAATTGATCACTACGCTGGTGTAAACAGATGGAACCACTCCACAACTCCAGTTTGCAGGGTCTTCCCAAACAGTACTTTTTGTTCCCAACCAGGTGTTGGTTAATCTTAGTGTGAATTGGCCGACGATCTGAGGGCCATAGAAATTGGTTGTAACGTAACACCTGTATTTATAACCCAGGAAGCTGGCTGGAATTGAATTGATAGTAAGGTTCCTGTTATCCCTGAGATCATAATTGGCGTCAGATGAAATGCCTTGCCAACCATTCCCCTTATCCACTTCCCAATTGTATGTGAGGCCTGCGATGTTTGACGGAATCATAATGGTAGCGCCACAAGGAATCTGGACCTCAATTTGCTTGGAAACTTCCTTAATACATCCTCCTACCGTTTCATATTTCAGATTAACATTAAATATTCCCGGCGACTTATAAGCATGTAGCACTAAAGTTTCATCAATCACTGCGCTGTCACCGTCACCGAAATTATAAGAACGATTTTTCATGGTGCTGGCGTTTAACCCTGTATTGAATAAAACAGCGTTGGCATCTGTATTAAATGTAGTTACAAAATCAAATGGAGGAATATAACAAGGGTCTATCGCAACGTTATAATTGATAAAATAAACCTCCTGTACTTCGGAACAGGTGTTTGCAGCAATAGCCACAGTGTAGAGGCCGCTTTTGCTGAATGTTACTGTTAAAAGATGATAGTATCCTGAAAAGCCGCCAGAGTACATATTCTGGCCGGGCCCTTGCAACCTCCAATAAGATGGATATGGAATGGAATCACGGCCATATACCTGGTAAGCGTAAAATGTAACCCTATAAGGATCGGTTAGATCAGGAACTGCTTTAATAATCAAATTCATCCGTCTCGGCACCTGGAAGTTTTTTTCTACCTGAGCCGTACATCCGCTTATACTATCATACACGATATGCTTAATAGTTCTGTTTAAAGAATCAATGCAAATCTCGGAGCTCCAGGTAGAACAACCGCCAAAACGATTTCCTTCACCCCACTGGTTTACAAAAAACGAAGTACTATAATTAAAATCATTACCTGTTATTACGGGTGCCCTGTCATTTATTATCCAGGTATTTCTCTTACCTTTTGTTGTTGCCTGTGGCTTGCTGGTAAAAGTCGTTGCCCCGGCATCCATTGTAAAATCAGCATCACATCCTGTAGCCATTTGAACAAGTACCGGTTTGCAGGTACTGCTAATACATCCCGTATAATTATTCCTTACAGTGTAACAAACATTGTAAGTGCGGGCGCTGTCAAAACTATGGTCAATTATTTTATAGGTTGTTACATTACTACTTCCATCACCCCAGTTCCAGTCTACCGTATACATGGGAGATGCTCCGGCTTCTGTTGTGGTTGAATAAGTTCCGGTAAAGGTTAATTTATTTGTGTAAAAAGTATTTGCAATAAAAGTGAAGTCCGGCACCAGGCAGTTTTGCATCCTAATAATATCAACGAGTTGAAATGTTGAATCTTTGCAACCGGTGATTGTGTTGAAAACTACATGTAATAATTTATACTGCCCTACCTGATTATAAGAATGTTTAGCATTTTTATTAGTGCTGTCAATATTACCATCACCGAAATACCAGTAATGCTTTACTCCATATGAAGAGTCATTTGGGATGACCAATACACTAGCTGTATCAACTTTTGATACAAACGTTGCAGAACAAGGAGCAGTATTTACGCGCGTATCAATAATAGCTTGGGCAGTATCCGTATAGGTGCCTTTTAATACAATCAATTTTATTGTGTCAATGGACAAACGGTTTGATGTGTAGCTTGTAGTATAATCGGTAGATAACAATACCGAGTTTTTGAACCACTTATAACTATATCCCTGTTTTGATTTATTAATTAGTTGAATCTTTGAGATGGTAGATAATTGTGATAGGTCTATTGACAACAGGGCCTTCGGCATAGTAATGCCACCACCATTTGTACTAAATTCAAGAAAGCCATGCCCGCCGCCGGCCCATAGCGTATTGACATTTATAAAATGAAGCGCCTGAAGTGAATAATTTAAATACCGGAAGTTATTATCTCTTTCAACCTTTTCCCAGATCTTACCTTTATCACTTGTTTTAAGCAAATCAAAATCTGGCGCGATTGCATAACCCGTGCTATCATTTATAAAGTGCATCACTGTGCTGCGGACGTCATAATAGCTCACTTCATTCTTAAGAACCCAGCTTGTACCGCCATCTGTTGTGCCATAGAT
Source organism: uncultured Flavihumibacter sp. (assembly GCA_964242315.1). GTDB lineage: Bacteria > Bacteroidota > Bacteroidia > Chitinophagales > Chitinophagaceae > JADCRZ01. The sequence goes on along the minus strand of CAXTDO010000119.1, from coordinate 4,508 downwards.
TAAACCACCATTGTCATTCACAACATTTAACCAGCCCGACTGTTCGTTTATAAAGTTAATTGATAAAAGATCCCCCGCGGGCTTTGGCAAAAACTGCCAGGCACCTCCACCATCCTGGGTTTTAATCAGGCTCTTGCTGCCAAGTACATATCCAAGAACACCTGACTGAAAATCTAATTTGAAGAGATCCAAACCCACGCCGGTAAAAACCGGATGCCAGCTAAGCCCCTTGTCTGCCGTTTTAATAACCTGGTCTTCAACAATTGCATAGCCCGTGGTTCCTTCATTAGGGAACTCCATATCTGTAACACCGTTGTAAAAATAAGCCTGGTTCAGCGAAAAATGATATACCAGAGAAAAGCTGTTACCCCGATCTGATGAATACAGAATTGCTGGTCTGAAACCATAATGACCATAAACGAGAATGCGATCTTTTGAGAATGCATGAACACCATTTATAGAAAATCCGAAAGTTAGATTTACAGACTCATTGTTATAGTTGACATTTGAAGTGGTGATGAACTTTTTTATGAATGTTCTTCCGCTGTCTTGTGTGAATCCTATCCATTTTGAAAATGCAACATATCCCTCGCTTAAAGAATAAAAGCTGATGTTCCGAATATGATTGTTTTCATCAGTGTCAGTATAAACTTGCCTCATCTGGCCAAAACCTGCAGTGCTTGCAAAAAGAATAATAAAATAAAAGAATAACCTGTGATTTTTATTCATAACACAAACGGTATCTAATTGATTTAAGGAAGTTATCAGGGCACTTATTTTTGAAGAATCAATTTCTCTCTCAGCAGAATGTTGCTCCCTGCACCCATGATGGTAATTGTATACTGGCCATTTGGAAATGGAGTCAGATCTATTTTATTTGTTTGAATATCTTTTATCATCTTAACGATTCTTCCTTCAGCATTTGTTATTACTGCTTTAAAAGTCCTTTCTGATGACAAGTCAATATAGATAATGCCTTTTGTTGGATTTGGGTACAGTTTAATCTGCAGTTGCCGGCCAGTTACCAAAACCGTTTGAGAGATTTTTTCCTGGCCGTTATGATCTGTTTGACGAAGTCTGTAATAGGTTGATGTGTTCAAACTGTTTGAGTCAAGATAGGTATATGAAAGTGGTGTATTACTTATTAGACCGATAGATTTTGATGGAACCCAGCTAACAATCGAAAACGGAGAAACACCAGCCTGCATTCTTTCGATATAAAAACCCTTGTTATTATTTTCCGACAATGTTTTCCAGTCTAACTGTACATGCGAGTTACTCATTCTCTTCGCCTGGAAATCAGTAAGCGAGATGGGCAAAACTTTTGAAATAATTCCTATACCGAGTTGTGAATTGTCAAAGCTTGTAAAGAGATTTCGCTGTGCAAATCCACCGGAAACAAGTCTCCCAGGAGTGTTCGGTAACGGCAACGAGCTTCCTTGAGGTACTTTCCAATCCGCGCCTTTTATACTATTACCAGGTCGGGCAAGTATTCCAAACTGGTTATCGGAAAGTGACAAAAAGCCATTTGTTGAAAGTTGTAAGTTGTAGGACCCCGATCTTGGAGCAAAGTCAGCTACCAAGTCCCAAACACCTGCATTGTTTAAAGAAGTATAGTTGCCATCCTCATAAACATTTATTCCCTCATCCGTTCCGGGCTTCGGTTTGAATTGAGCCGTAAGTATTGTCGAACCAACTATTTTGTTATTAAGAAATCGAATTAAATGAACACTGGAAGTATCACCGACAGGAAAATCGTATAAAGAGGTGTTTGAAGATATCGATCTTCTAAGCAACCCAGCAATATAAGATTTTTCATAACCTGGATTTTCAGTATCAGCTTTTATAGCCTCAGCGTTAGGATTGTTTATTAATATTGCGGCAAGCGAACCATTAATAACTCCCTTTTTTAATAACAACAGGTTAAAAACCTTAAACACTGAACCAGTATCCAGTAAAAGGTTTGATCCATTCATAATTACATCATTAAAGCCTGATGTTCCCGAAATAAAGATTGGATATGTGCCTTCAAAAAAAACAGCGCCCAGGCCGCTCAGGCTTCCGGAATTTATTGTGCTATCTACCCAATGAGACCTTACAGAATTGGTGAGATGTATCACGCCATTGTTGACTAACCCTGCGCCCTTTCTAAGGGTAACATCGCCGCCTATTACCAAATTACCGTCAGAATGGATATTTAATTGCCCGCCACTTTTAATAGTCAGGGCTTCCTGGGCAAATAAAAAATCAGGACAACACAACGCCAGACCTACGCATAGCCTTATTGCGATTGAAAAAAAAGAATTACCCATATAAGCAGTTTCAGCAGCAAAACCCGCCACTTAATTTATTGGTTGAATTAAGAGAAATTTAGACAAGGAAATAAATAGGACTTACGATCAAGCTTAGCAAAGAGATAATAGAAGGATGGAAATAATAGGAAAAGGAGAAAATATCTGTAAAAGTAATAAATAAAATTAAATTTCCAAGCTTTAGTCAGATTGCAGATTTTGTTTCATCAGGATTGGGGATTAAATAAAATAGGACATCTATAAAGTTTTGAAATAAATTAGCCAATCATAAGTTTGAGACATTTATCTAAATAGATAACATGCTATTTGAAATTGTATCGAGAGAATGCTGATGTGATTACCAGTTTGCCGGCTTAACTGTTGCGTGTTTCTATGCGTTGCTTGTTTTGTCTTTTAATCTATTTTAATTCTTTTAACCAAGTCATGAAAATAAGCAGGTGACCAAATATCAAGTACCGTTGGGTCAGGAATAAATTTTACAATATCATCCTTCACAGCTTTAAAGGAAACAGCATTTATTTTTTCACTAAGCAATTTTATCAACTGATTTTTATTGAGGTCTTTTTTACTCCAATTACCGCTGTCCAGCGCCCTTAGTTTGAAATGTTCAAGGTGAAGAGAAGTGCCATTCCTAATATACCATTCCAGGTCAAACCAATCTCGCCCCTTAACACGGTTTTTCCATTTCCGAAAAAGCAATGCATGCATTTTCCCGGCATATAGGTCCGGAAGCGAAAAACATTTTACATAAAAAGAAAAAGGCTTCAATAATAATTTTTCTTCAGTCGTAAATCCTTGTGGTGGCTCAGTATCAACCTCTATTTTGATCTTGATTTCAGGGCGCAACGTCATTTTTTCCTGAGGGACGATACTTTTTAACACGATCTCTTTCCAGGTAGTGTCTGCTTTGAGAAAAGCAGAGTCAATATTATTTTTATTGGTTTTGCTTTTCTCATTAATGCTCACCTGCATGCCTAGTGCTGCAAACTCTTTAAGCATTCCCGATAAATAAGGTTGCAAAGAAAAGTCAGGGGTTGTTGATAATAAAGAAAAATCAAGATCTTCTGAAAATCGTACCAAGCCGTGAAAAATTCGCAAAGCTGACTCGCCATAAAAGGCTGCCACTTCAAAAAAGTCGCTCCGCTGAAGGC
>CAXTDO010000119.1:0-1035 GCA_964242315.1 uncultured Flavihumibacter sp. | reverse complement strand
AGTGCCACCTCTTGCATGATTTCTCTCAATGCCTGTTCTGCTTCCAGATTATTTTTCGGTTTATATTCCTCCAGCCATTCAGTTATCATAAATTTTCTATGGTCTTTATTAGCAAATTAATGCTACTTTTTTTGGGCGAATGACCCAACCATTCTCTCATCATACTTATCCTTAAAGTGCGAAGCGCTTGCCTATCAATTCGCAAATCTTCGACTAACCATTCACGTAATTGACGAGTGCTTCTAAGCGATAATCTCTTGGTGGCTATAATAGTATCACAAATGGACTTTTCAGGATTTGCGATGAGGGCTACCTGGTTCTTTGCCAAAGTAATTTGCTGTTGCCCGTAAGAGTAATAAGGGAGTTCCAGATGTGTGTAACTGAAGCGCCCTGTTGTGGTGTCATATGTTTTTGAAAGGCTGGTTGTTGCTGAACTGATTTCATATACGCGCTCAGGTATAAATTGCCAGTAGGCAAGGGCTGTTTGCATGGAAACATAACTGGGACCAAGTAAATGATTAGCTAAAAGAAAAGGTTCTGGTGCAGCTATTTTTAACTTAGGTCCAGGGATATATATTCCTCTTTTTATCGGTATGATCGCCTTCTGTAATACCAGTTCAGACAGCTTATCATATGGACGGCGGTAGTCTTTCAGTACGTTCAATAAAATTTGGCGCGTGAGTGGTTGGCCGGCAAAGTCTTCAATGGTATCCTCAAATGTCATTATGCTGTAATTAACAGGTAATATATCGGAGTATTTCCGATATTTCGCTAAAATTACGCAAATATATGTAATAATTTGATTTAAATATCGGATAAAATCCGATAAAACGTTGCGTTATCTACATATTTTCAAATGTAATTGCATAATAAAAGAATCATATAGTTGAAGTAAGAATTAGAATCTTATCGATGCTGGAAGGCAATAAAGCGCCAAATTAAAAACACAATATTTGATAATCAATTACTTATAAAAGTGCCCGGGACTGGATTCGAACCAGCACAACCTTGCGGATGCTGCGACCTGAACACAGT
>CAXTDO010000118.1:2901-10849 GCA_964242315.1 uncultured Flavihumibacter sp. | reverse complement strand
GCCTTGACCAGAAAGCTGCAGGAAGGCGGCAAGCTATTGGAAATAAGCGTTCCTGATCACTTAATTATTACGCCGTACCGTTTTTACTCGATGACTGAAAATGGTCCTTTCTAACAGGCAATGCCAAAGAAGCCCCAGGTCATAGATATAACAGGATCGGCAATGGTTCATAAGATGAAGCGGTTGTTTCGTTATCTCGTTTATTTGCTATTCCTTTTGCACGCTTTCCTGACAGCAAAGTGAATGGTTCAGGCCAGGCGATTAACCGAAGGCGTTCCCGTCACCAATTATTATTTTCGCCGCCTTTGCAAGGCTCCCCGCCCAGCCAAAATAACACCCGGTTTGGTCTCTGAACCTCCGGTTTTTTCATCCCCTGTCACCATTAACTCAAACAGGAAAGGTTCCACAATGGAAAAGACAACGACAAATAAAGCTCAGGTAACAGAAACGAACAACCGCGGTGATATTCACCAGCAGGTGACCGATACCATTATACAACAACTGGAAGCCGGGACGGTGCCATGGCATAAGCCCTGGAAAGGCGGCAATCAATTTTCATTCTCGATTCCAGAAAACTTTACGACGGGTAATAAATATCGCGGCATCAATATTCTCCTGCTTTGGAGCGCCGCCATCGCCCATGAGTATCCTACCCAGGAATGGGCCACCTTCAAGCAATGGCAAAGCAAGAAAGAGGCTATCCGGAAGGGTGAGAAAGGCAACCTGATTGTGTATTACGATACCATTGAAAAGGAAGTCGATGGCGAAATCGAGAAAATCCCATTTATTAAAACATCCGTCGTATTCAACCGCAGCCAATTGGCAAGTTATCAGCCACCGGAAAGCGACATTAATCCTGACATTGTGCCTTTAGTTGAGAAAATCGACCGGGTCGATAGCTTTATTCACCAAACCGGCGCAAATATTGAGCATAAAGGAGACAGAGCCTGCTATATCCCTTCGGCAGATCAAATCCTGATGCCCGAGAAAACGGCTTTTATTGACACGGAAGCCTGCACGGCGACGGAAGGTTACTACTCAACATTGCTGCATGAATTGACGCACTGGACTGGCAGTAAAGACCGGCTAAATCGCACAAAAGGTAAAAAGTTTGGCGATGAAAATTATGCAACCGAAGAACTGGTTGCTGAACTTGGCGCGGCTTTCATGTGTGCGGAGTTTGAAATCACTTCAACAATTAAGACAGACCATGCCAGCTATATCGCATCATGGCTTAAGGCTTTGAAAGAAAATAAGCATTGCATTATCACTGCTGCAAGTGAAGCGTCAAAAGCAGTCAGCTATTTGAATGACCTACAGCCGAAAAACACGAATTAAATTTTCAATAAGAAAGCCCTGATTTTATCAGGGCTTTCTAACTTTATATCATTTTTTTTGCTTAATTCTATAAGGATTACTTTAACGGGATTGTTTAACTAATTTCTTCACTATTCTTTTGGTTCCTTGTGTTACTTCAATGAAATAAAGTCCCGGTCTAAAACTATTGCCAATCTGGATAGTTTTATTAGCTTCCAATCCATTTCTTGCTTCCAAAATCCTGCCTGTTACATCCCATATCTTTAAGCTTATTCTTTCTTTGTTTTCACTTTCTATTTTTACTATAAATTGGGTGCTGCTTGGATTTGGTTGAATCATTGCCTTGAGGCCCATGCTGTTATTTTCAAAGGCTTTACTTTCTTGTGTTGCGTTAGTGATTGTATTGGGAACAATATTGTCTGTTTTCATTGCTGAAGATGAATCACAAATTACGTTAACCTCAAAGCAGCAAGTGTCTTTTTGATCGGTAATCAAATTGTTCTTCTGGTAACAAACCATATACTTGCCAACTTTTTGCATACTGCCATTCTTTGGCCCTGATATTTGCTTGTATCGTATCAGTGGTTTTTCAAACTCTGCTATGAATGGAAACGCGTCACTTCTTTGATCGTTCCATGTTCCATACCCCTCGCTAAACCTTACATATGGCTCAAACACATTGTTCCTATTGCCACCGTCGTTATTTGGTTCACCTGGCGCCCAATTGGTATAATCAACGTCTTCACCGTTTACCCAACGGAAACGGCCAGGCCTTGTGCTGGATAAGCCTATCCATGGCGAATATCCTGAACCCTTGATTTGCTTGAAGATAAAATCGTTTTCTTCTGCCTTGGTAATAGTTACCAGATGGCCATTTACACCGTTTCCACCAACAAGATTGGCAACATCTCTGGCATTTGGCCATAGATAAGAATTGTTAGACATGTAATAGCCATGTTCATCGAACGAGCCCATATAGTTAAGAATACCGCGACTGGGATCAAGTTCTACTGGAACGGCTATAGCAGTGGGATACGCATCTTTTGGTTCAATCCAGTTGATTTCTGTCTTCTTACATGAAGGGGCAACAACAGTGATATCCCTTGGACAACGAGCCACTTCAACATTTATGCTATCGGATGTTGAGCAACTTCCATTACTAATAATTACGCTATAAATCGTATTAACAGAAGGGCATACTTTAATACTCGCAGTAGTGTCCCCAGTGCTCCATTTGTAAGTATAACCCGATAAAGTTGTGCTATCTATCCCGCTGACAGAAAGCGTTGCACAACTGGAATCGGCATAAAACAGATTGATCGTTTTATCCTGTACTATATTCAAAGAAGACAGATCACACTCGGCAGCAATGACTAGAAATGGCCCTACAACATTTTCAGTTGCCACTTGTGAACCGGTTGTGACTCTTATGTTATGATACCCTAAAACAGCACCGGCCTCAATTCTGATATCTGCCTTCAACTCCTGTTTGCTGACAGCTTCAACTTTTAATATTGAAATTCCACTTCCCAAATTCACTATAGAAGAATTGCTGAAGTTGGTATTGATCCCTGTTATGGTTACAGTCAGTATTTCGCCTGTCTTTCCTGAAGCCGGTGAAATACTCAATACCGTAGGTGTGGAAGGAGCATTTACAACCTGCAATAATCCTATTCCTTCGGCTGTATCTATGCCCGTCGCATTAACAGCTCGGGCTTTGATATTTTTGAAACCCAAGGTAGCGGACGAATCAATAGTTATCAAAGCTTCCAATTTTGTAGGCGACAATACTTTTAAGCTTTTAACGGTGATGCCGTTATCATTGAAAGACAAGGTGGTGGCAGGGCTAAAACCAGTCTTTGCACTGGTGATCGTCAAAGCAACTGTGCTGCCGTAAGGAGCTTTTCGTGGTTCAACAGTTACTATAGCCGGTACTATACTGCCGATCATCATGTTATAAGCAATATTCTCATATCTCAAAAGGTCATCAGCATTTCCGGTTTTCACTTCCGGAACATATGCGAAAGAGCCTCCTGTTAGGTTAGCCAAAAAAGAAAAAGTTTGAATCGCATTTGCATTGGCCGGCAAATCGGCATTGACATTTATTCCTTTAGGAGCGGATTTCATTGCCGTATCATGATTATCTGAATTGATATAATCCCCTAAGCTTGGATCAAGCTGACTTGTGTTTCCAAGAGCAGTTAAGGTAGTTGTTTCCGGCTCAAAACAATTTCCAGAAAGGATAATAAACAAACTTGCACCTTTAGCACGTACTTTTTCTCCTAAAGCAGTGATATCAATACCAGAATGAGTTGCGGCATCTGTGGCTAAGAAAATTGTTCCTCCTGGCGCAATGTTGTTCGTTACGGCATCTACTGCTTCAGCAGATGCTTCAGGACATTCTCCGCCGCCACTAGCAAACAATTTGGAAACTTCATTTTTAACTATTTCGAGATCGCTGGTCGGGTCTCTTTGAGAAACATTATCTTTGAAAGTAGTAAGCTGATACACATTATTCGTATTGTCCGCATAAGCTTTTGAATTTAGAACTCCTAAAATGGCTTGTTTTGCCCCTTCTATATCATTGGTCATACTTCCGGTATCATCAATAAGAAAAGACACATTTACGCCTTTGTTTCCAATATTGAAATTGTAAGTTTTGTCTATTCCAGTATTTGCCTTCGGCAGCCAACTACCGTCAGATTGACGGATTGATAAGTCACTCGCTTTAACTGCTAGGGGATTGTCCGCATAATCAACTCCATCAAAAGAAATTTCGTAGCTTCCCGCTTCTGCACTCGACAATATGGATGCCGGAATTTTAAACTCCCACTTAGTGCTATCACTATTGGGCACAAGTTCCATGGCAGTCGACGGTATCGATAATTTAGAGATAGAGATAGACAATTTATTCAAGGGTTCAGAACTATAAGCAGTGATAGTCACATCTTTATCAGTTCCTACTGGTTCTTTAGCGGGCTTAAATTCTAAAGTGCTGCCATTCCATGACCAGCCTGCTGAATAAATAACCGATGCACCTGTTTTCATTTCTACCTTGCTTATATAAGGTAGAAAATTATCAATTAATATAATTTGCGTGGAATCATCATGATTGTAAGTATCATCATTGTCGATATCACGAGTTGAAATCCTAAGGTGATATAGATTATCAGGGTATAAGGATTCTCCAATGTAGCGTGCATCAAGTGTGCTATTGTTAGGCCATGTCTCTTCTACTCCAGTTCGTAAATTCGAATTGTAATATCTGTCATACGGAGTTTGAAATGGGTTATTGGTTATAATGATCTTGTGGTTAGTAAGATTTGCTTCCCTATGAAATACATAATTTACCTTGTTATTAAGAGGTGCTAGGGCAAATTTGATATTTTTAATTGTATCGCTTATTTTTCCGTCTGCTCTGTCCCGTAGTTGGTAACTAGTTTCATAAGGCATCATACTTCCGGCTCCTGCACTTCCATCAGCTTTGGTGTTTGGGTCAGACACATAAGTCATAAAGTCTAATTTATTGTAGGCTACTAAAGCAGATTGCGTTTTAACTGTCTTTGTCACAATAAACCTATCAGTTGTATTGCTTTGCAGTAACCCATTTGCGAAAATTTGCAAGTCACGGATATCAGGTCTTGCGTTATCTGAGTAAGGATTTAAAGTTGAAATTAAATTCAAATTTTCTTGCGTAGGTGGACCCGATTGAAGATGAACATGCGGACCAGTGATAGCGGCCATCCTTCCAATTTTTTGGCCTGCTGTTACCATCATGCCATTTGCCACGCTTCCTACGACATGAATGTAATAGAGACCATTTATTAAGACATATGAACTGCCTGGGTTGTCATTATCAATGGAAACGGTTGCAATTCCAGTTTGAGTAGAATATACGTCGCTTTGAGTTCCCACTATATCAGAACCCACATCACATCCTTTATGGAATCTGTTAGTGTTTCGATTTTCGCCGATAGTTCCTACTATGCGATGTTGAACGTTCTGCGGTAAAATGGGCCAATTCTGAGAAAAGAGTTTGGATGTAGGAAATGAAACTAAAATAAAAAGAATTAGAATATTATTTCTTCTCATAAGAATAAGTTTTGTTATCTTTTAGAATAAGAATATGCTCAGGAGTTTCCACAAGCCTAAATATTTTTCCATTCTCGCCATCCAGCATAGATTTTCTTAGGATCTTACCTTCAAAATTTAATAGTAGGAAAAAAACGTTCTGCTTTTCGGTATTTGGATCTAAATATCCCGGATCTGCATATCCTAAAACAAAACCCAAATTATCATTTGATTTTATTGATGTTGAAGATAGGACTCGCAACTTTTGTGGGGATAGACTTAATTGTTTTACATCGCCGATTAAATTATTTAAGGGAATTTTGAAAACTTCTTTCCCATCTGACACTTTGAAGGATACGATGTCATTATCAGTAACGGCCAGGATATTTTTCTTGCCATTCAAGGTGAATATATCTACATTAGGCAAAAGCAGGTTTTTCTGCCATTTAATCTGACCGGTTGAATTGATAACGGCGATTGTATTGTTTCCAAAAAGAACTAAGTTTTCGTTAGAAACGAAAAACCGTAAAGGGACAAAATTTTTCAATGGAATTTCAAATTGCCTTTTAATCTCAAGATTGTCTTCTTTTAATTGTAAGTAGGTAAGATTCTCACTGGGATCTTTTTGAAATAGCAAGTGTATAATGTTTTGGTTTACGTCTTTTAAGAATGATGTGTAACCTGTTTTAAAAGGCTTTAATTTTTTAAGAACAACCATATTTTGATCGAGAAGTATAAACTCCTCTCCATAATTTTCGTAACTATCAGATATCAAAGTCAGACGTTTATTTAAGATAGACGCTGAATTATAAGATGAACCTTTATAAGTAACTTTTAATTCAACACTATTTTGGACTATGGCATATCTACGAAAAACTCGTATCTCGTTCTCTATATCGTCTTCTTGAGTAATAAGGATATCATATTTAATGGTCGTAACTATTTCTCCTGTTTTAAGTTTATAAATTTTCCCATTGGAAAAACGTAATTCTTCTTGAAAAAACAAAGCATCTTGAAAGTTATTGGATTTTGCTTGTTTTAGGTTTCTAATGATTGGATTAGAAACTACAGCGATTGGTTCATTTTGCGCGGATAGATAAAATAAATCTCTTATGCTATTTGTAGGAAAACGTTGAACAGTGACTTCCTGGGCAAAGGAAGAAAAGGCAACAAGGTTAAAAAATAAGAAGTATATAAATGTTTTCATAATACCATCAATTTAAGGAGATGTTAAAATATACCGAGTTTTTCATTTTTTAAAAGAATCTTTATTAATATTTTTTTGATAACGCATTCCTGAAAAAAGAGGTTGAAGTTCTTCCTCGGAATGCCGTTGTATTTTCTAAAAACACGCTTTGACTGGCTCCAAAAGTTCTCGATGCCGTTTATGTAGTTTTTCTTGTTGACAAATTTCTCATTTCAAAGAAGTCGATATCTGCTACACTTGAGAAGGAAACATCTTTTTTACCATCGTGCTAGGTAACTCAATTTTGTTGGCATGTCCATATCCGTCCGTGCCCTTGCCGCTGGTCTTTATGCTATCAATCGTGCTGATGTCTTGATCAACATCAACAAGCGCGGTCATTTGCATCGTGCTACCTCCGGTAAAACATACCGGAGCGGATGGTTTCTTCATGGCCCAATACGGTTCTGCATAGGCTCCGCCTCCGATTTATTTATAAATGACATGGCTTCTTGGAAAAGACGCAGTCTAATTTAATTTCTTTTGTAATGATAACTTTTACCTCATCTGTACTAATGGATTGAAAATCCGTCCTACAACTAAGTATATAAGTTGTCGTTTAAAAGGAGAAAACAGTAATTTTAGCTGTCTTTCCATTCTGTATTGAAGAATCAACAGGAACAGATTTCCATGAATAGCAATAATTTGTATCGTCCGTCATATTACCAATAATGACTGTATTACCCATGCACGAGGCTTTGTCTTTACCGGCATCTGCTTGTGCAAATCCTAAATTTGCTGAAAACAAAAATAATATGAAATAAATTCGATTCATAATTATTACATATGGTTTAGTATATGAAATAATAACAGGCAATAAAAAATAGATCTGTCTTATGCTGATTAAACAAGGAGGTACGAATTAATGTAAAAGTCGGAAAAAAGCGGTTTTTCTAAGTAGTATTCTAGTGGGAATATCAATAATATTATTCTTATATCTCTTTGGAATAATAATTTATTAAACTTACAATTCTTTATTCTGAATTAAAAATAAAAACAATTGATTTCCAAAATAAATTTTCAGAACCATTAATTTTTAAATTTCACTTACTGGTCTGAGCTAAAGAATCATCAACAATCCGTTGGCCAATCGTACTAAGAGAAGTCGGGCATACAAATTCCGATAAATACCAAAGTGATCGTCTACCAAGGCTCAACTGGCCTTTATGATTATGATCCTGTAAAGCTTTGTCTAAAAATGAATTCATTGCTTAAGTTTTAATGTGTTTTTTGGGGTTTTTACATCATAAAGCTTATTCATGTGTTTTATTTTTTGCTGCGTTATAATCTGATTATTTATTAGTTTAAATCTAACAG
>CAXTDO010000118.1:0-2891 GCA_964242315.1 uncultured Flavihumibacter sp. | reverse complement strand
CAGTGATGCCTATTGCTTCTATTTTTTTACTTGAATATCATTCACAACAAATCTCTGATCTTCTCCAATCAAATTATAACGGACATCGGTGCATATGACCTGCTTTGCCAGATGGTTCATAATCTCATAAAAAAGAGGTTCCAGGTTGACACCGATTAATACAAATACGTCTGTCGTAAAAGCAAGCGTAATGATACTTTCATCAGGCGAATATTCTCCCGAAACCAGATAGCTGTAACTCAAAAACTTCCTTCTGCCATCCGGCCAGACAAAGCAGATATTCCGTGCATGGCTCTCTTCATTATAGAATTGCTCATACGCTTTCGCGCCTTCTTCTGATGAAGCTTGTCGATGCGTGGGATCGTTCTCTCGCATCTTGTCGTATTTGAGTTTAAAGCCTTGGCTCATAATCGCGTTCAATATCCTGTTTGTTATCGTGAATCCTTATTTTTTGTTCTCGTATTTTAGTGACCCTTTGATATTCGGCGCGTTGCAGGTAATGCATGTGTTCTTCGTGAGACGGCGACTTTGCCACAAGTTCCATGGCCGATTGCCTGTCGCCGATTTCCGAAGCATGTTCAAGCAGAGCCTGCTTGTCGTCCGTATAGATCCTGACTGTATCCCTGCCTCTGGAAACCGATACATAAAATTGCTTGGCATCCGTTGCGGCAAAGGTTGCGGAAGGCTGGGCAATGAGGACTTCATCGACGGTTTTCCCCTGGGATGCATGCGAAGTGATGCAATGCGCATGGGCAATATGGCCGAAGTCTTTATCAAGCACATACTTTGCCTTGCTGGCTTTATTTTTAAGGGTGACCTTGCCCTTTTTGTTGATAGAAACCACTTCCAGCGTCAGCCCGTTATTGAGCCTTCTTTCCTGGTCGTCGAACCCATTGCGGGTAATCTGGACTTTATCGCCTTTCGACAAGCCGATTTCCGTTGATTTGAAAACGTCAAAATTCTTGGCCTTGTTAAGTGGAAGAGTCAGCGACTTGCCTTGCCCGTCATCGATCCAGACTTCTTTCTCCCTGATGTCTTTTACAGACCATGCGCTGCCTCTTTTAATGCCCGGCACGTTTTGATTGAACTGGATAACGTTGCCTGCCGAGAAATTCCTCCAATCTTCTTTTTGGGCTTCCGTCAGGTTAAGATTGGCAAGTTTCTTTGCGGTCATTTCCTTTTCCCCAATCATGCCGGCTTCGCGCAGTTTTAAACGAATAGCTGCCGTCACTTCATCTCCTTGTTTATGCGTAGGAGAGACGACCAGGGCTGATTTGCCTTTTTTAATCGCTTTGATATAGTCCGTGACCAGTTCCTCATTCGCTTTCAAGGGATCGATGGTTTTGATGGCGCCGATGCTCTCGAGCTTTTCAAAAGCATTGCCAACATCGCCTTTGGACAGGTCATCCACATCTGCACGGTAGGTTTCTTCTTTTTGCCTGTATATTTTGCTGATGGACGACACTTCTATGCCGCCAACGGTGTTCAGGATTCGCAAGGCATCACCCCGGACGACGCTGGTATGCTGGCGCGTATCGCCTCCCAGGATAAGTCGGGCATTTTTATCCGTTGCAAGTTTGAGCAGGGAAGTCATGTCTTTCGTGCCAAGCAACCCAGCCTCATCTACCCAAAGCACGCCGTTTTCCAATTCCTGCTGCATTTTTTCATCGACCAGGAGCTTTGCTACCGTTTCCGCCTTGTCAAAACCTTCTTCTCTTAATACGCCCCTGGCGGCTTGTGCCGTTGGGGCTACGACCGTTACCTTCCGGCCCGTCTGTTCCATGAGCGTGACCGCTTCGCGCATCAGTGTCGTTTTACCGGTCCCAGCAGCACCCCTGATGATGGATACCCGGTTCTTCGTGGTCAGGACATTGCCCGCCGCCGCAGCCTGCTCATCGTTCAATTTGAGTTCCGGCGTTTTGTTGTAGAGTGGCATGAGTTTGCCTTGCCCTTGACGCGCCAGATCTATCATGTGCTTTTCTTCCAGCAAGACGCCTTTGGTGGTGCACAGCTTGCGACCGCTTTCTTCGACATGGATAATCCTTTTGTCCGCCTGGAAACTTTTGGTGATGTCATCCAGAGAGACGTTAAGGTTTCCCAAAGCGTATTTGCAGGCTGTGGTTAAGATGCGCCTGTCGGACATCACCGAGGCTCGTTCAAAGGAATGTTTCAGGGCATGATCAACGCATTGACCCGCTTCCAGCTTGTCCAATTGTTTCTCCTGTTGCTTAACCGGCGCATAGCGAACCGCTTTGTTTTGTTCACCGCTGCTATCATCACGGCTTAGCTCTTTCATCTGTTGCCGCCAGCTTTCCTTGAGTTCCGCCATCGTCAGGCCTTTTTGTTTCTTCGACCGGGTTTTTGCGCCCAGATTGCCGAGTTCCCTGGCGTCGGTAATGCCTTTTTCCTTGGCGACTTTTTCTATTTCACTGGTACGCTTGGAGAACAGGTCGATTACCTTCTGCGGCACGCCTTCTATCTCGAATGACTTATCCGTTGCCCTGACCCGGTAGCCGAGAGCGACCATCTTATCCGACAGGCGTTTGTGGAATCGCGCCTGGAAATACGGCATCTCCCGTTTGATGTCCTTGAACTTTCCGGCCTTGACCCTTTGTTCCGCATCATCCCAGGTGGCATTGAAAACAAAGCAATGGCTGTGAAGATGCGGATCGGGAGCCTTGTCATCGACTGGCCGGGCGGTTTGATGCGTGAACTCGGCCCAGGCCAATTCGCCGGTTTCCCTGTCTTCATACTTGCCTGATTTTCGCACACGGGTTTTGCTGTCGGCCTCGATGTCTTTCATGGTTTCAGAAACGCTGTTTTGGAACGCTTCGAGAATATGGTCGTCTTTTGCCAGGGCATGCAGGATGGAGATTGATTTAGGGCAATGG
>CAXTDO010000117.1:0-10915 GCA_964242315.1 uncultured Flavihumibacter sp. | reverse complement strand
TTCTGATACTCTGTGAATCGAGCACCTCGATACTAACCGGCGATTGAACAAGTCTCTCAACCTGTCTTGAGGCCGAAACGACCACCCCTGTTAATTCGGTAACCTTCGTGGCCATGGAAGCGGTATCTTTTGGATTGAGCTTTTGTGCATTAAGTAAAACCGGGAATAGGCAGCATGACAGTAGAATTGGGTAAACGTTTTTTCTCATTATATTTTTATAAGCGGTTTAACAATTCGTTATATTCTCAAAGATATAACGGCTTTGCTAAAATTATGGTAGTTCTGCTATGAAGTATAAAAAAATATACTGGAAAGAGTAACCAAATATTTTTTGGCCTGCTACTTTAAAAGGTGTGATCTGATAGAGGTAAGTCCCGGCCGGACAAGCCTGACTTACACCCATATGGATCGTTGCCTGAAGCGCTTGTTAGAACACTTGCTGAACGACCTTACATAAGGAAGATAAAGCGTTTCATGTAAACTCAGACTGTATCTCTTTAGGCAGTGGATGCTGAAGGCGTTGAGATTGTAGAGGATTAAACCTGACGGTTCAACTTATGCATTACTTGAACATGCGGCAAAGTGATAAGCGATAAAAATACAAACAGCAAGGGCAAGGGGTTAAAAACAGGACCATAATAGCTCAACAGGAAGCCTGTTAACAATAATGCGCCTATTGCTATCAGACTTGCAGGCAAAGCTTTAAGGCATAAACCTAAAACTGAGGAGCGTTTCCTGGTAGCAGTTTTGGTGTTTATGAACTCTTCAATATTATATAGCGTAATAATCGAATGCCAGCCAACAAAGTACAAAGCAAAAGAGGGCAGCAAGGGTAAGAAGTAACAACAACTTTGTATAACTATCAACTGTAGAATTAGTTGTAAGCTGAATTTTGATCGTTTGCGAAGTTGATTTGTCAATAATACTGCAACAATGATAACGGCTGAGCATACAATTATTAATTGCGTATGCGCAACGCCTGTAAGCCAGCTTTTATGCAAAGCGCTTGTAGCAGGTATAAGTTGAAGTATGGTAACACCTGCTTCACCTGCATGTGCAAATATGATCCATAATAAAATGCTGATGCCATAGAGTAACCGGGCAAAAATGCTAAACAAAGGCCTTTTTAGCGTATGCTCACAATCGGTTTCACCGAAATGCCACGACGACATCAGCAAAAATGCCAGGAGGCTGACCTGTGGAAACAAATACCACAACAAAGCATACACTGCTATTGCCCCCATATACCTAATGGAAAAAGAAATTTTTTGAAATGAGCTTTCTTTCCGCCGGGCAACTTCCTGCTCTACTAACTGATCTAATGCGCCATGAGGAATGCCGAAGAGTAATAGGGCAGTGATAAAGAAAAGTAACTGGAACGTATAATTTATCGGACCTGCCAAAACCTGCCAGGCAACCAAAGCTATAGCCAGCAAGGTTGTAATACTGACAAGCTTATAATTTTTATCTCTACTTTTCACCTGGTATCGTCTGTTTGCTGAAGAAGGAAATCTCACACAATAGTGCGAGGCTACAGCCGTTTGACAGGTATTCTTCCGCCTGGCTCATAAAAAATAATTGGATACTTTATGCAGTGGGGTCAGGTATATTTTAAGTATTAGTGCTGCTATAAATTACAGGTTGTCAGGCAAAATTAAAGCTGACTTTTCGACACTGTCAAGGAAGTAAATTTTAAAGGTGGTGCCTTTTCCCAATTCACTTTCTATTTCAATTTTGCCTTTCATTGCTTCTATTTGCGTTTTTATAATGAATAAACCCATTCCCCTGGCATCTTTGTTTCCATGAAACGTATTGTACATACCAAATATCCGATTGCCATATTTTTTTACGTCTATACCTATCCCATTATCTTTAAATGCAATTACCTTATATGCTCCTTCGCAATAAACGTCAATATCTATAATAAGATCAAGGTTGGGAGTTTTATACCTGAGCGAATTTGTAATAAGGTTAAGTATAATACTTTCAAGATAAGATGAATTCGTTTTCAATTGCTCACTCTTGTCAAACAGGTAGTTAATCGTTGTACCTGCATTGCTGACTAAAATTGCAATACTTTCCACAATCCTGCTAATTTCTGAATGGATATTAATATCTTTTAATATCAGGTTGGTATTGGATTGTATACTGATGATATCATTTAAATTGTGGATCGTTTCATCAAGGCTCTTTGTACTTTTGTTGATAATTTGAATCGCTGTTTTATCGTCCATACTAACATCCAATTCGTTAAGATCAATAATCCCGATGATGTTGGCGACATGTGATCGTATGTTGTGTGAAACAATATAAGTAAAGTTAACTAACCGCTTATTTTGTTCTGCCGTCACTCCTACAAGTGTTTCGAGCTCTTCCTGCCTTATTATTAAAGATGTAATATCGTGACCAATACTTAATATTTCAGAAAAATTTCCTTCTTCGTCGGCGAGCATTTTAAACTCCCACTGGGTGGAAATAATGCCTTTTGCAACCGGTTTTCTTAATATGACCCAATGCGATTTGCCCGGATCTGCAAAACAGAGCATAACAGTGTTTATACAAGCCTGGTGATCTTCGGGTATAATAATGCCTAATGAATCTTTGCCAATCCAGTCTTCGGCTTTCAGGCTCAGCATCTGGCAAAAGAAAGGGTTTAAATAAGTGTATTTCCCCTGCAGGTCTGTTTTGATGATGTAGAATGAATTGTTTTCAATGATAGACTTATAATAATCGTTTTCTCGTTGGATTTCTTTGTAAAAACTGCTGGTCTTTCTTTCGGCAAAACCTTTGGGGCTGATAATGTCCATATGGGTTGTATAATTAAATGATCTTATCTGATATAAGAACCGTGAGATCGATACTATAACGATTTTAAGAATGTTTTATTTGAAACATAAATTAAAATTTACTTAGATAAATTGAATTACATACATCACAACCTTTTTAAAGCCGCCATGGTAGACAAGTCAGGGGAGTATGTGCAGAGCGTAGTGCAAGAAATTATTACTTTTGTACAGGGTTGCTTGCTGGTGATTAAACAGCTTACATCAGCATACACTTTACGTAGTACATAACGTTCTTAGAATGCCGGATACAGTGCGGCTATCCATTAAGCCATTATTTAATGCTATTTCAATAGTGTCGCTTTGAGCCCTATAATTGTTGCCAATACACCGCATTTTACAAGGTACTTATGTTGAAATTTGTCTCTTAAGCAAATCGTAAAATAACATGAGAAAAATAATCGTTTTATCAATGATTACATTAGATGGAGTAATGCAAGCACCTGGCGGACCTGAGGAAGATACATCTGGCGGCTTCAAATATGGCGGTTGGGCTGCACCGTACGGTGACGAAGTTTCTGGTAAGGTCATGGAAAAACAGATGAAACCTGCAGATCTTCTTTTGGGCAGAAAAACATTTGAGATTTTTGCCTCCTACTGGCCTGAGCATGCAGACGTTTGGCCAGGTATCAATGATGTTACAAAATACGTCTTGTCAAAGACCATGAAGAAATCGGATTGGAACAACTCCGTTTTCCTCGAAAGTTTGGAAGATATCAAAAAGCTCAAAAACTCAGAAGGTTCTGACATCAAAATCTGGGGCAGTGGTGAACTTATTCAACTGCTATTTGAGCATGACCTGGTGGACGAACTCTGGCTCAATATTTACCCGGTAACTCTTGGTAATGGAAAAAAGTTGTTTGAAAATGGAACGATTCCTGCGGCATTTACTTTAATAGAGAGCACTGTTACACCAAGCGGCGTTATTATGATTAATTATAAGAGAGCCGGAGAAGTGCAGACAGGTACTATTGGAGCCTAAGAAGAAATAAAATGAGAAAAAATAATTGTTTCATCAGGGTGGATAAAGACGAACTGCGACACACCACAGGCTTTTTAAGGATGCTACTTAAGGCTTACATAAATATTTGTTGACCATGCGGCTTTTCCTCTTTGGTTAAAAAACACTTACAAGTTCAGCTACTATAATGAAATGCGTTATATCATACTTAACTTAACATTAGTATCAGGGGGACAGAATTCTTTTGAATATTTGTTGTTAACTTGAGCATCAGTAAATTTATTCAACCTCAATTGCCCGGCTGACAATTATAAAATGCCAGTACAGTAGCAATCCTTGCTCGTTAGCAGTAACCGTCATACAACCTATTTACGAGATGAAGTATTTACAGAACTTATTACACCTGTTTTTATTGTCAGTGATAATACTATCCTGCAAAAACAAAAAAGCATTTCAGTCAAAGGAAGTTATTACCCTATTGAATTTAAAAAGCAATGATTATTATGTATACAAGATTGTGTAATTACCTAGATTTTGGAAGAAGGTGCAATTTTCAAAAAATGTTGCCAGCATTTACAAGCGCTATAAGTACATAACAGCAATAGTGATTTTATGGAAATCTATGTATCACACAGATAATCGAAATACCTTGTGTATAACATGTTACGCTAACAATAATATCATTGTTTTAAACTTAAATCCATAATTAACATAAAATGGCCATATTGAAAAAAAATCTTCAAAGACAGATTCTGTTAATCTTGCTCTTATCTGCTTTAAGTGCTGTAGCACAAAACCCCTCTTATGAAGACGGATTGCCTCACCCTGCCGAAGTGCTTGACAAGATCAAAGCAGGCAGTAAAACAGAAACCTTAGCCAAACAAGCTGCAACATTCGGCTTAATAATGGAAGCAATGGTGCATTCATCATATAGCTTAAAGCAACTCCAGGCAAGTAAACTGACTATTCAGGCAGATTATATGAAAACAATAAACAGTTTACATGAAGAATTTTTAAAAGAATCGAATGAAGAAAACTGGTCTGAACTTCAGTCAAAATACATGTCAGATATTAGCCTGTTTGAAGAAATCAGAGATAACCTTTTAAGAAAAGAAATAAAGGATTCCTGGGCGAGATATGTTAATACTGCTATAACAACTAAACGTAGTCGTGAAAACAATTCAAAAAATTCGGAAGAAAGTGCACGCAAACAAACCCAAGATATGTTTTCAGGGTTACTATTTAAGGGCGGAGCAACTGTTATTGGGATAATATTGTTTGTTATATGGCTAAGAAGAAGGAGCAGAAGAGACCAGCAAGCTGATACTCAGAAAATTAATGACGCTAAAAAACTAGCTGAATATACTAGTGTTATTTACAATGAGTTTGAAAGGTTAGGGGCAACTGTGGAAGAAAGAGAAAAAAATATTAAGAAGGTATTTGAAAGAAAAGACCAAACACTGCACTTTCAATGGCACCTGAACCATACTGAAACTTATAGAGGGACACAAGGTGGGTGGCACAAAGATAATACCTGCTACAAAGAAGCTGAAATCACCCGTAATATTGGAGCAATGGAACCCCGTGAAAGAGAATTTTTGCGGACTGTATTCCTGCTTTTCAATGAAGGGAAAATATCAGGAGAAGATTATAGATATTATCTTTTCGCTTTTGTAAACGGAAACGGAAAGGCCAGTATAAAACGCTTTGATTATTACACACATCCGGATTCATCAGGGGTAAAAGATGGGCCTTCCACAGTCAAATATTTGGTTGATCATTGGGATGCTTCCGTTGATAGCGCAATTAATAAATTACTCCTTCAATTAGAAGAAATTGGCGTTCAAAACAATGCAGGAAAATCAATTAAAGAAATAAAGAACCGCATTCATGGCGGTGGCGTATGGCTTTCGAATGATGAAATTGAAGGGACAGTATTTAACGGCAGTGGCGGATACCCACTCAACTTAGGACACCTTAATGATAGCGAGACAATTTTGCATTATTCAGGCGAAGGTTCTTTAATTACTATTGCCCCACCGGGTTCCGGCAAAACACAATGCTTTGTAATACCCAATATGCTTAATTGGAAAGGCGCTGCTGTAGTGCTCGACATAAAAGGTGAAATTTATTCGACTACGCATAAATGGAGAGAAAAAAACATAGGCAAGGTTTACAAGTTTAGCCCGTTAGATCCTAATAACAGCAACAGTTATAACCCATTAGTTTTTCTTCGTGATGACCCCGATTATATCTGGGAAGATGCCCGTTTCTTAGCTGATATGATGATTGTGCCTTCTGGTGCTTCAGACCCATTTTGGGAAAACATGGCACGGGACGTATTGACGGCAGCAATTGCTCATGTTGCTTTTAATAACGAGCCAAGCGACAGGGGCATGTCTAAAGTTTTAGATATCATTTATGGTATCGGATGGGATGAAATGATTATTTCCCTGAAAACAAATGTGCTGGTTTCTTCAATGCGGAGAATGGGCAATGCCCTGGTTGAAATGGAAAAGAAACAACGTGATAGCGTGTTAAAAACCGCTCAAAGCAGTTTAAGTGGATGGCAGGGTGAAAGAATAGGAAAGGTTACCAATAAGTCTGACTGGAACCCTTTAGATTTACGCAACGGAACGCCTACAATTTATATTTGCATTAACCCTAATGAAATAGAAAGCTATCTTTCTCTTATAAGAGTATTTATAGCACAACATATACGCATGCTGGCAACTGAATTGCCACAACGGGGAACAGCACCAGTATTATTTATGCTTGATGAACTGCCAAGGCTGAAAAGAATGCCGCCTGTTGACGAAGCTTTAAACATTGGAAGGCAGTATGGGATTAAATTGTGGATGTTTGCCCAAAGTTACGGGCAACTAAGAGATGCCTATCCAGACCCGGAAGGCCTTATTGGAAGTTGTGTAGTACGCACATTTATGAACCTTCCTTTGGGTGATGAATTTACCACAAAAATCTCTGATCAGCTTGGATATCGGCACGATGCACTTGGCAACACAAAAGAAAAGCTTGTTGAACCAATTGAATTAGCCGGGCCAAACTACCGTGACTATATTCTTGTACTGGCAACAGGAACCAAACCTGCAAAGGTGAAGAAAAAATTTGCGTATGAGGATACAGAATTAATGGCTAAAATCGGCTAAATCAAAATTATGTCTTACGAACAAGAATGGGTACAGCATCAAGCTCTGCTAAAGAATCTTGAAAGGCTAAACAGAGAATTACAAGTTGCGGAAGCAGAGCGTAATACAGCCATGCAGGCTACTCAACAGGAAGGCCAAAAACATCCTGCTGAAGCACAATCAGATGCAAATATTGAGCAGCTCCGTGAAGAAAAAGCTGCGGCGGAAACAAAAGTTAGCACATTTGAATTGAAAGTTGCACAAGAAAACCCTCAACATGCACAATGGTTAGAGGAAAAGCTCCCTCCGGCACAGGAACGTAAAATTGATAAGGAATTAACACTGGATATTGCAGATCAGGCATTAGGCCTTCTTCCTGATGACCCATCAACAAGTGGGTTGATTACTCAAACCGTTGCTCATGTTGTAAAAAATGTAGATTTAATGAAGGACTATACAATGGGTGCTGTTCAAAAGGGAATAGAAGAAATAAAAGATAAGTTTTTTGAAAAAGATGGTGTTAAAGAATGGGAAAAAGATATCGAAAAAAAGGAACAGTCAATCAACGACAAATTTGATAAAGAGATAAAAGAAACTGACAGGAGTCTTCAAAAGCAATTGGATTTTATAGAAAAAAAATATAATGACAGTAAGGAAAAAGAAATTAAGATAAATGAATTAAAAGAAACTATAAAGGGAGTGAAAAATGAAATTGAAAAAGACAGGGCTGCCGAATTGGAACATATAAAAGACAGAAAAGACAATCTGGAAAAAATAAAAGAAGCAACCAAAGGCATGGATGAAAAAGAAAGAGAGCGGATAGTTGAACAGCAAAGAGAACTGGAACGAAAGCTTGAACTCGAACGCCAACGACAACAGCAAGAACAAGACAGAAATAGATAACCAGCAGAATAAGGTATGCGGCTAACATATAGTACTTAAATTGAAGTTCCGCTACGCTCCACCTCGTTTAAGCCCGGTATGTTAGCGGTTCATTGTTTTGCCGTTAAACAAGTTTTCTTCTGTAAAAATCTTCAACTTTGTCTGTTAGTATTTCAATTAATTCTCTCTGCATATAGTCATAGTCGTCAGGAACGTATAAGCAAACAATTCGCTTACTCTCATAAATGCCAGGAAAATATTTTCTTATGTGATTTCTATGATGTTTTTCCATAACAACTATGCTATCTGCCCAATTTAGTATTTCGTCAGATAAAACGGTGTTTGCTGTTTTATCTGTTCCTGCGGATTTTACTTCAAAGCGATTGTCATTCTCATAAATCTTATGAGCAGTCGCACTTCTCATTCTGTTCACAGTGCAAACGAAAAGTAATTTCAGTTTTTTCTCACCATCCATTTCCTTACTCTTTTACGTTGTTTGCACAATCTCCAAAAATTTGTTTAAATCTCGCAGTCTTTTATTGTTTAGGTCGCCATTTAACTTTTCATATTCAGCCAAAAGCATTACGTCTCTTGTGTCAAATGTATCTTATCAACTAATAGGCATTAAATTCTTTTCTGAATCAACCAATGATGTCCAAACGGATCTTCGATTTCTCCCTGGCGATAACCGTACTCATAATCCTTTGCCGGATTTATTTCAGTTGCACCAGTCTTGATTGCATTATTCATCACATTGTCTACATCTGAAACAAACAGTCCGATAAGAGTTGTTGTTCCACGATGTTTTTCCGGAGTAAAGAAATGTTGTTTTGTTGTTATTTCATGCAAGTGAAATATAGCTCCGTCAATTGAAAGTTCAATAACGTGAATACTACCATCGTCGTTGGAAAAGCGCAACTGCTCAATTGCTCCAAAGGCCTGCGTATAAAAGGAAACATCCTTAACTCCATTATTGATGAAAAGCTGTGGTGCAAAAAACGCTTTATTATTATCCTTTGTCATATTACATTGTTTTGTTGAGGCTCTTTTTTTACTGGGTAAATAAAATAAGTAGTTAAATCTTCTATCTTGTTATGCTTATCCATAAACCTTTTGCAAAAGGTCAAGTTCGTCAATGTTTGTAAGGATTATAAAACAACTCGTATCACAGATAATGATCTTATGCATTAGCTATGTCCCTGGCTAAATCCGAGGCCGGATAATTAAATATAGACACGTCGTAACGGCTTAGTAATTCCGCAAATGTCCGTTTAGTAAGGCCTACTAGTTCAGCTGCTTCGCCTAATGAAAGTTTGCCTTTCTCGTACAATTTGGCAGCAACCATCATCGCAATCTCGTTGCTGTTGACGTCAACGTCGTCAGGAATATTCAAAGTCACTGTCCGCATGGAACAAAATTAAGGTAATATAATGGAAATTTGAATTTGCTTTGTCGTAAAGAGGTGCGTCGCTAACGTTTTAGGCTTGGCGATGTGGTGGTATTTTATAAATGTCAGGCCACAACTGTAGCCGATTTAAAAACTGAAAGATGAAAATAACAAATGAAGTTTATAGATATTTGTACGCTGGAACTGTTGCTGATAGTAGCACACAGTTGAAGTTTCAACGTCCTGCCACCATATTGCCAAACCTTTTGTTGTAAGCATATCCTTCTCTTTCAGCGTTAAAGTAAGTGTCAATTTATTCAGAAGCAATAAATTTTTGAATTACAGCTTTGTAATTCTTTTTTTGTTCCTTGTCGTAACCTGTAAATTTCACAATTTCTTTACCTGTTTTATCTGTAAATATGATAAGAGGTATGGCGGAAAAATTGAATTGTTGTTTAACTAGATCAATTTTCTCTTTCTCTACAAGATATTGCGTCCAATTCATTTTTTCTTGACTTAATGCTTTTTCCCAATTACCCTTATTCTCATCAATTGAAATACTTACTAAGTTTAATCCCTTTCTTTGATATTCATTTTGAATTTCTTTTAACATAGGAATTTCCAATCTGCACGGACCACACCAACTTGCCCAAAACACGAGCATATTTAACTTGAAACTTGTATCAATAATATTGTGTCTTTGATTATTTGAGTTTAAAAGAGATAAATTAGGATATGGTGCATTAGGGTCTGGTCTATTTATTAAGTAAGTTGTTATTTGGTCGCCAAGTTTAGATTTTTGTAAGTTAATATTAAATAATGCTACAATTTCTTTCATCTCTTTTTTTGAGTATTGCTCTTTAGCGTTGTAAATGCTTTGTAATAAGAAATAGGAAAATGGATACACTTTGATTTGTTTTTTGAAATACTCGATTCTTGATATACGTTTGATGGAATCAATATTCCCAAGCCAACCAAAATCAGTAAACTGATTTTTATACATGACATCAGTTTCTTTTCCTGCAAATGCTCTTAGATAGGGATTCTTTTGATTATCTCCTTCTATTCTGATAAATCCCTTTTCTAAATAAAAAGCGTTTCCTGAATACTTCATACTGTCTGCTCCAAGCATATAGTTACGGAAAAAAAGACTTCTGACTTTAGTGGGTTTAGAACTGTCAGCAAAGTGAATTGCTGCCATATAAGGTACAAACGATGAGTCTAGTTTTATTTTAAATACAAAATGTCCATTATTACATATTGTTGAATCAACAGGAATTTGCCAATAGTGGGCTTCGGTCAGATAAATCTTACCATCAGGTATATTTTTAACTTGTCCATCGATAATAATCTCGTTAGAAACCTTTTGGTCTTTACAAGAAATTAGAAAGAATAGTGTCGAAATAAATATGCTTATTGTTTTCATATGATGTGTCCAAGAGGGTTGCTTACTGAATCGGCTTGGCGTTGTGGCGGTATTCCGTGTTTGTCAGCCGAAAATGTTAATTGAATAAAGATAAAAAGTTCATTGTTTATTTTGTTGCCGAATTTATAATGTCGAGCTGGATATACAGCACAACAGCGACCAAAAGTTGATGCCGGGGGGCAGTTGCCATAATGCCGGATGTTAGCGGTTTAAGGGCTTGTCGGACCGTTACTCAACGTCATCAGCTTTGTGTCAATTTGGAAAATTAGT
>CAXTDO010000116.1:0-10918 GCA_964242315.1 uncultured Flavihumibacter sp. | reverse complement strand
TACGCAGGCTAGTTATATTATCAGGTGCCTATGCGCATGACGGTTGGTGGCCCGACGTAGAGGCAAGTTTTGCTACTTTTACCCCGGAGATGTTTAATGGCACGCCAATAAAAAAACAATACGACAGTCTTGGAAACGATCCGGTCCATTTTCCGGAATTTGTAAAGAAAGTTATCAGCATAGACTTGAAGCCTTATGATTGGTCAAAGGATGTAGAAAAAATCACCGCCCCGATATTTATGGCCATTGGGGATGCTGACGGCGTACGATATGAGCATGCGCTGGAACTCTTTCAGGCCAAAGGTGGTGGAAAAATGGGAGATCTGCATGGGCTTCCAAAATCCCGGCTGGCCATTATACCAGGCACCACTCATGTTGGTATGATGCAGCGCACGGATTGGCTGATACTAATGATAACCGATTTCCTGGATTCCGACCTAAATGCCGAACCGCCTACGTTTTAATGATGCTAATTTCGTGTCACACGTAAATTGCTATCAGCCGTCAGCTTTCAGCCATCAGGAGGAAAGCTAACTAGGTTTTGAACTGCTGATACCTGACGGCTGATAGCTGATAGCAATTCATACGACATTTTATGTGTGACACGACATTAGCGAGAGACGACAGTTTGAATTACACATCGCTTTCCCACCAGTCTTCCTGTTTAACATCCACACCTACCTGAAAAATCTGGCCGATCTGCGGTGTGAGCACCCTGGTACCTTTCAGAGCAGCATCCCTTTTTAAACGACGAATTGGCTCCTTCCAGCCATGCAATGAAAGATTGAATTTAGCCCAGTGAACGGGTAACAGCGTTTTGCCGTTTAAGTCGATCTCAGCCTGACTGGTTTCTTCCGGCATCATGTGAATGTCCGGCCAATACTCACTATACGCACCGCATTCAAGGATACAAAGATCAAACGGCCCGTATCCGGAACCTATCTCTTTAAAGCTGGGAGAATAACCTGAGTCCGCACCAAAATAAATTTTTTGCTGAATACCCGAAATGATCCAGGAACACCATAAAGTGGTATTACGGCCTGTGAGCGCCCTACCGGAAAAATGCCTGCTTGGCGTACAGGTAAGACTGATATTTTGATCAAATGAAAATTGATTCCACCAGTCATACTCCCTGATGTTCGAAGCCGGAACACCCCACCTTTCAAGATGGGCGCCTACACCAAGCGGCACAATAAATTGTTTAACGCTGTCTTTCATCAGGCGTATGGTATAATAATCCAGGTGGTCGTAATGGTCATGTGATAGCAGGATGGCATCTACCCGTGGCAATTCATCAAGCTTGATATAATTGGTATAGGGGAATCGTTTAGGTCCGAGGAACGGAACCATGGAAGCCCGTTTGCCCACTAAAACCGGATCTGTTAAAAACACTTTGCCGTGTATTTTAATAAGCAATGAGGTATGTCCAAACCAGGCAATAGCGGCCACTCCATCATTTCCCAATTCATCATATTGCTGCCTGTTAAATGAAACCGTATGAATGGGTTTTTTGGGTACTTTGTCTTTTTCGCCATAGGCCATTTTATACATCGTTCTTACAATGGAACTGAACGACAAATCCAAAGTGGTTGTTATCACATTTTGGAACGTTCCGTTTTTATACTCAGGTGACGACACAATTCTTTGTAATCTCTCTCCGGTAGCCCTCGCTCCTATCTGCGGAGCAACAGCAAAGAAAACTGCTATTGCAATTACGAGGAAAATGATGATTGCTAATATTTCTAAGAATATCATGTTAAAAGCTTTCAGCTTGGTTAAAGAGGAACAACCTGGCGAAGCTCATCCGCCCATTCCTACACCTTAAAGAAAATTTTCTTCTTATATAAAA
The DNA here is from genome assembly GCA_964242315.1 of uncultured Flavihumibacter sp. Classification (GTDB taxonomy): domain Bacteria; phylum Bacteroidota; class Bacteroidia; order Chitinophagales; family Chitinophagaceae; genus JADCRZ01. Next base: position 9,069 of record CAXTDO010000116.1, on the reverse strand, counting down.
AATAGCACATTCCCCACTCGAGTGCAAAAATACAAAGCGAGCTTATGATCAAACCTGCCATCTCCGGCACATGTATTATATCAAGCAATCCCTTGCTTACCGCCACCACATATTTGTTGAACCATCTCGAACCTATTATTTCAAAAAATAAATATATAAAAAGGGAGTTCATGCCTATGACAAGGAAGAATTTAAGGTACCTGCGATGATTTTTCACATCTATCCACCAGTAGATTAAAGCCAGTGCAAACAAGCACCAGCCCAGGGATGCCAACGTAAAGGAGCTGGTGGCAATACGTTTTATAATGGGTGTTATATTGGCCCGGTCTAAGGCAAGGCCGATTATCAGGGTTATTGCTCCCCATGTTAATAAGAGCCGTAATTTGTTTGTTTTGTAACTCAGTAATAATTTACCGGTTAATGCTCCGGCTATTGTGTGAACTGCCGTGGGTATGCAATTGATAGCAACCCAGCCACCCTTGTTAATGATGTTCATCAATTTAAGATCGATATAATTGCCGAAATTATGCTGGTCGGTAAAGGGCTGGTCAAAGCCGGGAGCATTTGTATACCTGTACAATATTTCAGTAAGTAACAATAACCCTGCGCATACTGCAATCTGTGCTGTCCAGGACCAGCGAAATATGAGGAAAGCTACCAATGTAGTAAATGATAGCTGTGTTAAAACATCCCACAATTTAAATGATAATCCATCTTTACCAACAGCGTAGTCAAGTACACCCCAGAAGAACAGCCAGCCGCAGCGTTTTAAAATTTTTCTGAAAGACTGGCTCCATTGCATTCCCTGTTGCTGTTGCTTGTGAAGTGAGTAGGCCATAGCTGTTCCTGCCATAAACATAAAGGCCGGCTGTACCAAATCCCAGAAGTGCAGGCCATGCCAGGGATGGTGAAAGAAAGGCTGCATGTAGCCATCAACGATAGTTCCCTTGCCGGCATCTTCCAGGTGTTCGTACAAGCCGGTGCTTTCCAGTGCAAGCAACACCATGATAAGGCCACGCATAAAATCCAGCGATAGTAGTCGTTTGTAATATGGTGGTTCGATGTTCATTTATCGGTTGATACGGGTTCGTGCTTTTTTTAACCACGAAGGAAGCAGGATTTTCAGGATTGAAAATTATTTACAGAATTTCGATGCAAAATTTTGAAAATTATTTTCAATCCTGCTTCTTCCGTGGTTAAAAAATGTGAGCAATCTATTGTGCCAACTTCCCCTCCTCCCACAAACGTGCTCCACCCTTGATGCCTTCTTTATTTGAAAATAATTTCATGTTATCGTCCAGCTTAAAGTTTAGCTTCTTTGCGTTGCCACCGCCGATATACAAGGTGTCATAATTAAACACGGTTTTTAAAATGTTCAGCACCTTTTGCATACGGCTGTTCCATTTTTCAATTCCCTTATTTTGTAATGCAGCTTCACCAATGTATTCGTCGTAACTCTGATATTTTCCTATAGGATGATGAGCGAGTTCAAGGTGACACATTAATCTGCCATTCATGAGTATGGCTGTTCCAAAACCGGTTCCCAGAGTGACGACCATTTCAAACCCTTTGCCTTCAATAATCCCCAGCCCCAGCATATCTGCATCGTTCACTACCCGTACCGGTTTATTCAACGTTTCACCTAACCTCTTACTAAAATCTACATCCTTCCAAAGTTCGGTACCTAAATTGGGGGCAGTTTTTATCACGCCTTCTCTTACATAACCCGGGAAGCCAACTGAAACTTTGTTGTACTCGGGAAAGCCCTTAACCAATTCTTTGATAGTGTCAATCACTCTTTCAGGACTGGCCGGAACCGGGGTGTCCATTTTTTTATATTCCATGAGCAGTGTTCCTTTTTCATCTAAAAGTGTACACTTTACATGCGATCCGCCAATGTCGATAGATAAGATTTTATCTGCAGAAACATTTTCCATTGCTGAAATAATTATGATTTGTTATTAAATTATTCTGCGGTAATTTCAATCACCGCACTTGTTAGAGCCATATAGGGAGATACATTTAATCCTTTGTTCATCAGCACTTCGCCTGTAACACTTTGCTCGCTTCTAAGAATACGGGAATTGGTTCCCGGATATAGATTGATCTCTTTCACCTTATAATTTTTGTTAGGATCGAGGCCTTCCAGCTTAACCGCATTTATTGTTTCTCCGAAGCGTGTGTTGAGATTATATGAAAACAAGACAGCCTTAGTTTTACTGCTGTCTACAAACATTACTACGGCCCGTGGCTCATCGTAAGGAGAAACCAGTCGGTATTCATCACCATGCCATATAACATCCTTCAGCCTTTTATATTCCTTAACCGCCTGCTGACTGAAAGCAAGATCGTTTTCCGTCATCTTGCTCACTTCTATATCGTAACCCAATTTGCCCATCATCGCAACATCAGTACGGAATTTTAAAGACTGCTTGCCCCAGGATGTAACATGACTTGAAATGGCAAAAGAAGGAAAGAAATAAGAATAGCCCCACTCAATATACACGCGTTCAACAGGGTCGGTATTGTCACTCGGCCAGAACTCCGTAAAATATTTTAAGGCGCCATAATCAGTTCTTCCGCCACCCCCTGAACACAGCATGATGGGCAAATGTGGATATTTTTTCCGCAGCCGCTCCATGATAGTGTAGAAGCTTCTTACATAATCAATATAAACCTGAGACTGTTTTTCCTTAAGGTATGGAGAATAGGTGTTGGTCATCATCCGGTTGCAATCCCATTTGATATAAGCAACTCCGGGATTTTTTGTCAGCAATTCATCTACGATGTTGTAGACAAAGTCCTGCACTGCGGGGTTAATAAGGTCAAGCACCAGTTGGTTACGGTAATAATGTTCTTCCCTGTTTGGAAGTTTTAGTATCCATTCAGGATGCTTTTCATAAAGCTGGCTTTTGGGGTTCACCATTTCCGGTTCCAGCCAGATGCCGAACTTTGTACCTTTAGATTCGGCGTCTTTAACCAGGTGACCAATACCGTTAGGAAGCTTTTTTGTGTTCTCTTCCCAGTCTCCCAGTCCGGCCCTATCGCTGTTTCGGGGATATTTATTAGCGAACCAGCCGTCATCTAACAGGAACAGATCCACGCCGAGTTTAGTTGCCTCGCTAAAGATTCCTGAAAGTTTGGCTTCATCAAAATTAAACTGGGTAGCTTCCCAGTTGTTCAGTAATGTGAGGCGGTCTTTTTTGCCGTCCATGATGCCGTAATTGGTAGCCCAATGATGGAAGTTTCTGCTGGCCTGTCCTTTACCATGATCACTGTGAGTAAAAATAAATTCAGGAGTTACAAATGTTTTTCCCGGTTCCAGTTCGTATGCTGAGGCGAAAGGATTAATACCTGATATTACCCGTAAAGAATTTTGTTCGTCAATTTCAAAAGCCATTTGAAAATTACCGGTCCAGCCAAGCGTTCCGGCTATCAATTCGCCTTTGTTTTCTGTGGAAGGGTTATCAAGCGAAAGAAAAAATGCGGGAGTCTGGTACATGTTGGCTCTTGTTCCCAGCTTGCTGTCCAGGATCTTTATGCCATGTGTAAGTTTGCTTTCTTCCATCTTCATTTCTTCTGCCCAATCACCATAGAACTGGGTAAGCCAATACTTTTCAGCATCAAAATGCAGCATGGAAGAGGCGTAGTTTGAAACTATTACCGCTTTCTTTTCGCCATGTTTGATTTCGGTCCAGCTTTTAACGATGTCTTCATTATAGTAGGCAGTAAAATGAAGGTTTACCTCTACAGGGTATTTAGGATCTTTCAGGTGTATAATTGTTGAGGTAACATTATCATCTTGCTTTTTTGATTCCTGGCTTACATACAACAGTTCGAGTGAAGGATTTCCATCGTTGTGTGTAATTCGTATCGCAGGCTCAAAAAGATTGTCGGTACCTGACGGTATGTAGGCTTCATGTTTACCCTGGGGCAATGCTTTGATGCTGTTAGTCAGTTTGTTTCCAAGGTAAGACTGGTATAGCTTCTGATTTTTTCCAACGCTCATTATGAGGTTGAAATGCGCTGTTTCTATTGGGATGGTCTGAGCTTGCAGGTGTAATGAGAATACAGTTAATAGTAATATCGCATAGAATGTTTTCATATCTTATAATTGTGTAAACAGGTGCAATATGAGGAAATATGCGCAGTATTTGCTGTTTTTTTTAACGACAAAGGAAGCAGGATTTACCGGATTAAAAATAATTCACAAAATTTTACATCGAAATTCTGTAAATCATTTTTAATCCTGTAAATTCTGCTTCACTATTCATTCCGCCATTGAATGGCAAAGTAACCGCACTGCGTGTTGCCTGTATTTTTTACTGCATGAAGTGAGTAGGATGGATAGAAAATTACATCTCCGGCAGTGGCTTTTAAAAAATTCCGGGCTATCTGTACCTGAATATCGCCTTTTATCATCAGTATAATTTCTTCTGCCCGGTGCGTATGAGGCTCATGGCTGATCATGTCCGGATTCAGGGCGGTAGCATGCATATCAAATCTGGAGAACATGGAGGTTGGCCGGTCGAAGATTGGCCGTGACTCCCCTTTGTCTGTTTGCTTTACAACCAGGTCGTTCCAGTCTTTATAAAAAGAGCCGCCCGCCTGCTTTCCACGTTGAACGTTTAATGCCGATCTTGCCGTATAGGTTAATGAATAGCAGGTAACGGGATGCGATGAAGTATTTTTAAAACCATGTTTATCTCCTGCAATGATAACGGCGTAACTCCCCGCGCCAAGTATTTTATTAGTATCATTTATTGTGAGTGTAAGAGCGCCTTCTTTTACAATGATCAGTTTTTCAAGATCTGTTTTTGTTTCGTTTCCGGTTGCCGATTTTCCGGGTTGTAAGGTAAGGGTATGTATTTCAAGATTTGACAAATCCTTAGAACTGCCTTCCAGGATGTTTTTTCTTTCTCCATTATTAGTTTTTTTTGAAACGGCTTTGTTCCAGCCATATACTCCGGCAACAATGGAGTCAGTTTGGGCCATGAGGTTCAGGAGGATAAGTAAAAGAGTTGCTGTGAAGATAATTTTCATAAACGTTTTTTTACTTCGGAGTTCTTGTATGCGGTTAATTTAACCACAAGGGGCACAAAGGTAGGGCACAAGGGACACAAGGAATACCTGCGTTTACTATAGTTGTAAAGTATTTGTACATGCAGGTATTCCTTGTGTCCCTTGTGCCCTACCTTTGTGCCCCTTGTGGTTAAAAAAAATCTTACCGGGCATTGGGCCAGCATTCCCGTAGCAATCATGCCCCCGACCAGTACACGGACAGCTTATTACGCAGAAATGCTACGCTACGGGCAAGCTGGTCCATCCCTTCCACACCGTCCTCGATGCTTATCCAGCCGTTAAAGCCCACTCTTTTTAATTCCGTAAATATGGCATCATAATCGTTGAGGCCCTTGCCGATCTCACCATGACTTAACCTCTTCACATAACCTGCCTGTCCGCTTTCTTCACGCCGCAGGTCTTCAATAGTACCTTCTTTCAGGAACCGGTCGCTGGCGTGCATGGTCACGACACGGTCAGATATCCGCCTTAATAGCTCCAATGGTTCTTCACCGGCAAGGAAGGTGTTGCTAGGGTCGTAGTTTACACCAAAATTCGGATGATGGATACTATTCACTAACTGGCAAAAAACGTCCATCTTTTGTGCAAACTCGGGATATTCCCAAAAGTCATCTTTGTAATGATTTTCTATGATAAGTGTAATGCCCCGTTCCTGCGCATAAGGCAAACAGTTACTGATGCAGTCAGCTGCCAGTTTTACGCCCTCATCTATTGACAACTCAGGGCGACGCTGGCCCGATAATACACGGCAATAGCTTCCACCCAGGGTGTGCGTCATATCAATCCATCGTTTCTGCTTAGCGATTTCTTTTTCGCGGAACGAAACATCGGGGTGGGTAAAGTCTGGCGAGCAGCACATCATCGGGATCACTTTACCGTGATCCTCTACCTGGCTTCGAAACTTTTTCCAGTTAGATTCGTCTTCCATCTCCAGAAAGCCGGCATACCATTCCAGGCCTTCAATATCCAGTTGCGCAGCCAGTTCTATCCATTCGGAAACACGCATGCTACCGTCTTTACATAGAGCCTGCATGAAGGCTTTGGGAAAAGCAGCAAGTTGAGGCATTGATAATTATTTTAATTAGTTAAGGTTTAGGTACCACCGCTCTCTTTCCAGGTTATAAAATTCAATTCTGTGAATATGGCAATGTTCAGTATTCAACTATCAATTTTCAATAGCCTATTAGCATTGTTTATTGTCGTAAGCATTTAATTAAGGATTGAATATTCTCCTTAAAGGCAACGACATGACTATTAATTAATCACAGCCCGTTAATAATTAATCATTAACCATTGATAATTATAACGTCGTTGCATCTTTCCGCGGATTTCTGCCAATGAAAGGATGCTGCTCCAGGTCAACCACCTGCCCGCTGATCGGACCACTCTCATCTGAAAGCCAGTAAATTGCTGCAGCCGCAATTTCAGTGGGCCATAATATACGGCCGGCCGGCGCATAAACAGCGGGAACTTTCGTATACCAGTCGTCGGCAAGACCCTGATCGCGCTTGCGACGGGTTTCGGTTTCTGTTAGTACCCATCCCGGATTGATCTGGTTTACGCGAACACCATTCTCACGGTGAAGGGTATCCCCGAGATTTCTGGTCATCGTCATGAGAGCACCTTTAGACATACTGTAAGGCAGAAGATTTGGCTCACCGCTGTATGCATTTACCGATCCGATGTTCAGCACGCATCCCCGGTTGGCAGTCAGGTGAGGCAGCGCTGCCTTTATTAATGCAAAAGGTGCTACCGTATTTATTTCAAGCACATTTCTCATAAAAGGCAAGTCCGTTGTATGAATGTTGGATGATATTACGAGGGCCGCATTATTTACAACAGCGTCAAGCCTGCCAAAGCTTTTCAATGCAAGATCAACCAATCGCTGCGGGGCGCCTTCAATGGTGATATCCTCAATATGAAGCACTGCTTTATCGTTACCCAGCGTAGCAACCACATCTTCCCCGAGCGGCTGTTCCAATCCATGTACCACAACACGTGCACCTTCTGCAACACACCTTATAGCAATAGCTTTTCCAATTCCCGTGCAGCTACCGGTAACGATGATTACTTTGTTTTGTAAACGCATGGGAGAATTATAAATGATTAATGATTAATTGTTTGTCACATATGGTTTAATATTATTTTTCGACGTTTCATAACAGCTCTCTTTGCTGTCAGGCACTATCCGTTAACCATTAATAATTATTACGCCGGTCTCAAGATGCTTTTAACCACCTCGCCTTTGTGCATTTTTTCAAATGCGTCGTGCCATTCCGTTACAGGCCATACGCCGCCGATGATTGGTTTAACATTAAGCTGACCGCTTGCAAGCAAAGCAATAACCCGCTCCCATATCGGCCAGTTATGACTGAAGCTACCCTGGAGGGTAATATTTTTTTGAACTAATGGATCCAATGAAAAGCCCAATGGCTGCGGGCCCCAGCCCACTTTAGAAATATGACCTGCAGGCCTTACCAGATCTAAAGCTATTTTAAGGGTGGCGCTTGCTCCGGCCGCATCTATAACGCAGTCGGCGCCAAGTCCGTCGCGTTCTCTGGCCCATTCGGAAGCACTGCCTACAATGGGTTCACATCCATACTGCCCTGCGATCTCCAAACGGTGTCTGTCTGGTTCCAACCCCACAATTGCCACCTCCGCGCCACATAGCCTTGCAACGGCGGCACACAGGATGCCTATCGTTCCGGGTCCCAGCACTACTACCCTGTCCCCTGGTTTAAGCCTTGCATTTTCTACAACGGCACTGAAGGCAACGCAACAAGGTTCTGTCAGGCAAGCCTGTTCAAAGGATAGTGCATCAGGCAACAGGTGTAGACAGCGCGCAGGCACGCGCACAAACCGGGTCATTGCACCATTAACGCCATAACCAAAACCTTTGCGCCTCGGATCAAGGTTATACAGTCCGCGGCGTGACATTGGGTTGTCCGGGTCAATAACAGCGGCCGTTTCACTCACCACACGGTCTCCTTCTTTCCAGCCTTTAACGCGGCTTCCAAGTGCGGCAATGTTACCGCCGAATTCATGTCCTAACACAACGGGATAGTTTACAGGCCAGCTATGGTCGGCGGTCCATTGATGGAGGTCGCTTCCGCAAACCCCAACGTTGGCCACTTCAAGCAGCACGTCTTCTTCACCAATCTCCGGTTTTTCAATTTCCCTTATTTCAACGGATCCCTTTTCGGGTGCAAAATTTACGACAGCAGCGGATTTCATTGGCAATACATTTATTAGTTTAAGAACAGAAGGCTTTGGGTCATCGGCTCCCACCATTTTACAGGTTCGGGAGAGTAACATCAGTAATGCTACATGTGTCCTGTAAATATAAATATCATTGTGAAACTGAAAAATTTTCTTGCCCTGATTTCCGAACTGCTTTTAAAAACACGTGTGTAGTAATAGTAGTGGCTACTTTTACAGATGTTTTTATAACCACAGAGTCAAAGCCAGAGATATAAGAAGAGGTTACACAGAGATCGCCTCTATGTAACCTCTTCTTATATCTCTGGCTTTGACTCTGTCGTTATAAACAGGCTAAGGCAAATATGCCTATCTCCAAACCTTAACATTACATTGAAAGGCGCCCGATCCGTTTCCGGGAGTGTTATCATTAATTCTTAAAAAAAGACGTCGCGGAGATGAACGGTTAAAAGCACGCCTGGTAAAGCCATGACCTATATAAAAATATCCCTCTCCTTCAAACCTGCCAAGCAGCGAGAACGGTCTTGAATCGGCAGTGTTATGCAGCGGTGAGTTTGGATTGGTTTCTATCCTGTCTGTCCAACCTTCCGGACCATTGTTTCCGGTAAAGGCAACACCGGCCCAGATAGCGCCTGCACCTGTTAAAGCAAACTCATCACCGGGTTGAAGCACGATGCCGGTGTCCTGGTCTGTTTTATCAGATTCCCGCACTGATACCCACATATCTGAAAGCTCTGATTTACCTGGCCAAAGTTTTATTACACGCGT
>CAXTDO010000115.1:0-10961 GCA_964242315.1 uncultured Flavihumibacter sp. | reverse complement strand
TTTGCAGATGCGGCAGAAATTGATGAGACATGCGGATGGTACCCGACAGGTTAATGTCAATCTCACGGGTGATATTTTCCAGATCCATGCTGGCATCCAGCAAATTCAGGTTCCGCATAATACCTGCATTGTTGATGAGGATGTTTAGCTTTGGGAACTGCTTTGTTACCTCGGTGTATAGCTGTTCAATGTCCCGGCGATTGCTGACGTCGCTTTGCACGGTATGTACATTCGGAAATTGACGCTTCACCCCGTCTAGTCTTGAGTTGTCCCTTCCTGTAACAATAATCCTGGCTACGTTTTGCTGATTGAGTTGTTTCAAAAATTCCAGGCCGATCCCGCTTGTACCACCTGTGATGAGAACCGTGCTGTTTTGCAATGTCATTGTAGTGCTGTTTATTGATTGCAAAGCTCAGTGATGCCCGCTAAACAAATTTACCCAAAAGTCTCTATGTTGTAACTGAAAGGGCGAATTGCGGACACTATGAAAGAAAAAGTTGCCCATTACTGCCAAGCAATAACTACCCAAAAGCCACATAGTAGATTTGGGCTGAATACAATGACAAGATGTAATTAAAAATAGTGACATCAAAAACCTAACTGCTGCCGGATGAGCCGATGCCGCCATGAATCTGGCAGGAATCTAACCATAAAGTGCAGCATTTTGGCATCTGTTCCAATAAAGTATTTAAACGCAGGCTTCTTGTCCTCCAGTGCCTTCTTTAGAACAAGAGCGGCTTTATCAGCAGTTACGCCGCTGTTTTGATGGGAATTTGAAAAATCAGTTGCCTTCTGCAGATATTCCCCATATATACCGCTTTCATAAGCCAGTGCTTGCTGGGCTGAGGCATTTGCTTTTCGCCAGATTTCGGTTTTAACCGAGCCGGGCAAGATGGCGATGGCTTTTATGCCAAAGGGATTAAGTTCATACTGGAGCGACTCTGTAAATCCTATCAGCGCAAACTTAGCCGAATTGTAAAACTGGATGAAGGGAAACGCAGAAATGCCTCCTACAGAACTTACGTTAATAATCCGGGCTTCATTCGGGTGCTTTTGTGCATACATGCGTAACAGCGGTAAAAATTGCTGCACTACAGACACCGCACCTCAAAAAAGAACGTCAACCACCGTACGGGCTTGTGCCGGGCTTGCTTCTTCGGTAGAAGTGGTATAATTAATACCAGCATTGTTGATAATAGCCATCACGCCATTATAACCCGCAGCTTCCGCAATTTGGGCATATGCCTGTTTGATTTGCTCCGAGTTGATTACATCAAGTAGAACTGGCGTTAGCATCCCTGTAGCCTCACTATGTAGCGCAAGGGCATCCGCTTCATTGCGCACGGTAGCAAAAACTGAATAACCGCTTTACAAAGAGCAACGTATACCTTACAATTTACGCCTTTATTTGATTTTTAAGGAGCACATTAACAAAAAAAGCAGCAAGAAAACTGCTTTTTTATTTATACGGATAATAATTGTTGGATGTCATTCCAAAGGAAATAAAACACTTCTTCGGATTCTATAAGGTTTAAGTTTTCCATGCTTAATCCAATCGTATATAGTAGGCCTGGATACTTGGAAAAAAGTACAAACCTCCGTAATCTTTAGCAAAGGCTTATATGTTAATCCCTTCGTTTCATATATAGCAACTGCTGGTTTTTCTATTGTGCTCTTAGCAATTTCTTCTCTTATTATTGTCCGCATATGATCCCAGAACTCATCTGGCTCATATGGGAACAACATAGGTGTTGTGACGTTAATCATACTCGCTTGTTTTCAATCGCACTGCATTACTTGACTTATTTGGGTAAGACGAAGATTTTACTTCCCTTATTCCTTTTATAAGAAGGTTCATACCTAATGTATCCGTAGCTATTTAGATCTTTTATGTTTTTATGATAAGTTGTGCTTGCAGATATTTTTGCAATTTTCATTATTTCACAACTAAATACCTGAATAGGATTTTCAAAATCATGCTCACTCCAGTACTGTAGTAAAGCTGCATATATACCGATATGCGTTATACTGATACTAGGATCATTTTCAATAGCTGTAAAGAAATCCGATAATGGGTTTAATAAATACATGATCACTTCATTTACTCATTAAATAGATAAGCCTTTTTTCTTTTCAACTTTCAATTCCTGCCGCATATCATTTTTCTTCGCCAATTGAGCAGGTTCCGCAGTTTTATTACCAAGTGCTGATGCTACAGTTATTTTCTTTAAATGTTCATCATAAATATTAATGGATTTAAATTGGGGATGGGCTTCAATGTAAAACGTCTGTTCCTTACCATCTTTTAGAAAACTCACTGCTTGGCGGCTACCACCTCTTAAAGCATTTTCCAACTTCCCTGCATCTATATCGTTGCTTAATTCTTTAAGGGGCAACTGTTGTAATACACTCTTTAAATCGTAACCGTAACTTGTATTAAATTCTTTAATCTTGTAATTACCAATAGCGTCTTTATCATTAAAATCCAATTGTAACCAGCCAGCTTGTTTATTCCCGGTTGCTTCCTGATGTTCTGTTTGTACAGATCTTCCGGCTAACAAATTATAGGCTTGAGTAGCTGTAATGGTGTTACCTGGTTCTATACTAAAGTTTTGTAACCTGCTTTCCTCTGGCTTATCATCATTTTTTAATATTGCTTTATAAGTTTCAAATTGATATTGTCCATCTTGATTTTTGGAAAACGACAATGAGAAATTCAACTGCTCTTTCTCATTAACATAATATGAAACCGGAATGGAAAACTCCTGCCGCTCCTGTTTCATATATTGCTCCAATTTGTTAGAAACATTGCCAAAACCGGTTTTAACTAAAGCTTCTTTCAAAACCTGCTCATTACCGGCAGATTGTTTTTTTATCTGTTTAACCTCATATTGTTGCTTGGCAGTTATCAGGACGCGGCGTAATACCCTGAGTATAAGATTTGGATAAAGATGTTTTGCTATCTCGTTTCTTTCCTGTTTCAGGATACGCAATGCCATTCTTTCTTCCTGATTAACTGTACCTTTATACTTTATCGTCACCCGGTCCAAATAATTCAGTTTTTCCTTTAAGAAAGCCTTATTAGTAGCCAGGTTAAAGGGGAAAAGTTTTGTAAACCTTAGTTCTTTCAAACGCCATTGGTTCAGATCATTTTCCACACGATTAACAAGCTGATTAGTACTCATAACACTCTATTTATGGATAAATAATCCCATTCTTTGAAAAGAAATATTATTATAAGGACTGCTTTTGCTTCTTTCTTCTTTTGTTCGATGCCTTTGGCATTTCAGGGCTATCATCCGCATCACCTTGCTTCTGGTTTTCATTCTTAATCGTTTGCTTTGAACTGTTATGTTCTCCCTGACCCTGTTTTTCATTTTGCCCTTGTTTACTGTTAAGGCGTTGCAGATTACTATCATAAACATTGATGGTTTTATATTGGGGATTTGCTTCAATAAAATGCCTTTGCTCATTACCATTTTGCTGAAATGTTACAGATTGACGGTTACCTTTCTGCAGGGACTCTACAAGCCTGGTTTTATCCTGTTGGTTAGCTAACTCCTTAATGGGATGTTTCTCTAAAGCAGTCATCAAGTCGTAGCCGTAATTCTTATGAAATTGTTTAAGCTTATAATTCCCATGATTGTCGGTCTGATTAAAGTCCATTTGCATCCAGGCGTTGTAAACCTGCCCCTCTTTATTGGTCAAGTCTTTATTGATAGCCCTTCCATTCATAAGGTTATAGGCTTCTTTAAGGGTGATACTACCTTCCTTGTTGATATAAAACGTTTGTTCCATCTTACCTTTCGACTGTTCAGGAGTCAATGACACCTGATATCGGTTGAAAAAACACATGTCTGTTTGATCCGATTTCTTAAAGTGAAGAGATGTGGTTAATTCCTCATTCCCAAACTTTGTGTTATGGACAATTTGAAATTCAGGGGTCTCTTCTGCATTTTTTCTTTCAATTCATTTTCCATCCCTTCGCCAAAGCCGGTAAATTTTACCTGGTCTTTCAGATAATCAAAGTTCTTCTGATTCATAAATTTGTTTTTTGAGTGAATGAATTAATTATGTTCTCCCTAATGTTTTTATAACCTTTTTAAGTGGCTTTGCCATTTATATCCTGCTAATTTTCCTAATCACTGATATTGTTCCATACATTCGGAGCTTATAGGATTTCTAACCACATTACAACTTTCGATGGTATACAATCATTAAGACCTCCAAAGTGTATAGGTTCACTGAAGTAACTTCGCCCGAACTATGGTTTTATTGTAAACCCGAATTTTTAAGTGCCTGCCACCACTTTTTTCCATGACTTCAATAGCGAAATATTTTTTATCAGGTATAGTGAACTTAGGTAGGGCATATACAAAAACATTTTCTGTTTGTCCTGTTATAACCTGCTTTTACTGTTACTTTAATAAGTTTTACTTTTCGACTGAATAATGTTTTAGCTGCTTCAATACCTGCATTGGCGGCTTGAGCGCCTATAGATGGATTTAAAGTAGAAAAGTCTATTTGTTGTGTTGCACTGTCTGCTGACTGTTTAGCCACATCACGGGCAATTGCTCCGGGAACATAAATGCCGTTCATGCCATCCACATCACATACTGAAAGCTCAACGGGAAAAAGTGAATTACGATAACGAACGCTATTAATTTTTATATCCAGCCTTTCACCGTTCAAATCTGCCGTGCCGAATACAAAATTGTCTTTAGATATAAGTACGCCATTAATGAAGATATCATTCATTAACCTCAATTTCACAGTAGAACCATTTACCAATGTTCGGGTTTCATGTATTACTGCCTGAATAGAGTTTTGGCTCTCGTTTAAAGATGTTTCATCGTCCAATGAGTAAAAATTATTTGACTGCATGGGAGAATTGAAGCGGGAATTTGCGCCGTTATTTTTAGTTCCTTTATTATCTAAAAGCGAAATTGGGGTACCATCGTTGTTTACGGCAACTGCAAATACTTGTCCTTTTTTTACTTCCGAGGTTTGCTTTAACTTCTCACGTACGCGGTCGGGGTGTTGTATGTCTAATATATTCTCCAACATTCCATTCAACTGTTGCATTTCAGGATCGTCGCCCCCTTTTTGATTCATGCCCTGTATCATTTGTTCCAGCCGGTCGATGTCGCTGCTGTTAACTGAAGTGTTGCGTATTGGCTTTACCGTGCTTACGTTGTCTTCAGCGTTTACTCCTGGTGATGAAGCCTTATTTAATGCATCATCCAGTTGTGCCAGTTTTTGATAAACTTTTGTTTCATTAGGGTCATTGTAAGTATTACCATGGCTATTGGTCGAACTTTTTTTGGCTGCCAAATTGTTTCCGTACTCAATACGTAGAAGAGAAGTGTCCATCCCTTGATGGACAGACGTATCCCTATTTACATGTCGCTGGTAATACGGATCTTTTTCCATGAGTTGTTGTAACTTCAGAGAGTCTGAAGCTGCCTTTTCATAGTAACTTAATTTATCCAGCGGCTTATCGTCTTTAAGATTTGCACCGGGTAATTGCATGTTCAAGCCTTCCTGGGGTTGCTGAGATTCAACATTGTTTACCCTACCACCACCTAATCCCCAGAACATTAAGGTTAAGAAAGGCAGCGCTAATAAGGGCAGCACTAATAAAAACTTGCGCCGACGCAGAAACTTTTGAGAATGTGTCTTCTGTTTCATAAAGTGTTACTTTTTATTTTGTGATTGATAAATTTTTTCAATGAGAAGCACGCTATCCATTAAACCAGGCCGTTGACTTAGGATGCTGTCACATTTTTTTTTGCCGGAAGGATTTCTGGCAAGACTATCCATATAGAACCTAAACCGCTGTATTTTTTCGAATCCGGCCTCCGTGACTAACAATGACGCTTTGGTATTTTCATCTCCTGACTTGATAGCATGGGGAAGTTTTTTAAGATGAATAACTGTAAATGCAGATCCTTTGCGCGTTGTCACACTGCTTGAGATCAAACAAATACTTAAACTCCCTGTAGTTAGACAGAACAAGGACAGTGTAATGAGTTTACCATTATGGGAGAGGCGTTCAGTATGACGTTGCATGAAGTCCGCCCACTTTTGTTGGAAACGGATGCAAGCAGAAACGATTTTGTTGGCAAATCTTTCCTGGGCAGCATTTTCTTTAAGCAAGCCAAGCGCTTTCTTTTTTCTAAATAATGATAACATGATTTAACGATTTTCAATTTTCAAATCCCTGTTTTCGATAGTAATCCAGCGTTCGATAAGAAAACCATGTGGATTATTGTCGGAGCGGCTTACATTGCGCAGGTAGCCTTCGGTAATCAAACTTCTTGACACCGTACTTGTAGTCCGTATGATGTTTTGAGTGGCGTAGCACCGGAAGTAATAAGGATACTGACTTATGCTTATGATTACGCTGTCAACCTTAATTTCCTGGCTAATGTTGCCTGCAACAATGTTTGTGTAATAACCATTTTCTTTCAGATTATCGTACTCTCTCTTTGCAGAAGCATCAGCGAGATAAAGTGCTTTCGTGATGTTTGCTTGTATTACTTTCTCATCAGGGTCGAGTGTAAAGAAATATTGATGAAACATTTCAACATGATCTCTTGCTTCAACAGGAATATTTTCTTTTCTATCCGATGCATAAGCTTCTAAGGCTTTTACACCAGCTAGAATGTAAACCTTACTTTGCATTTCCGCAACGAGCTGAAAGCTTTTAAATAGTATAAAGCCACAAAGCATAACACAACCGATCACAACTATTATTGTAAAGGTTCGAATGCTGCGAAAGGCTGTATCTATATTTTTCATTTGTTTAAACATGACATATAAGATTTTCGTTTGATGATGTGATTATTTATAGAGGCTTACTTATTTAAGATTTACCTGAGATTTTATCCTGCATATAACCAGACTTACCAGACGGACCTCCCTCATTAAAATAACCTGAATTGGTGCCGTAGCTGCTCATGCTGCTACTCATTCTGCCGGCGGCATTGCCCATAGCATCGGCAGCCATTCCCGCACTGCTCGACATCGTATTAACCACACCTCTGGAAGAAGTACTAAACAGACTGTTTACTTTTTGCACCATTGCACCGCCGCCACCTGCATTAACAATATAGCTTGCGACAGAAGGAACGGTGAAATAGCCTACGATACCAATGATGAGGAAAACGAGATAAGCTACGTCTGTTGAACTAAAGAATGTATCGCCATTACTCTGTACCTGAACAATATCCATTTTCAACATTTTCTCTTGTATCTTACCGATGATAGCGCCAAAAATATTCGCCACCGGCAACCAAAGAAAAACATTGATATACCTTGCTAGCCAAACTGTAAGTGTATGTTGAAACCCGTCGAAGACGGCAATGCCGAAAACTAGCGGACCGAGAATGGCGAGTACAATTAGCTGAAACGTTCTTAAGGTATTTATACAAAGTGCAGCCGCTTCAAATAGTACCCTCAGCACTTCGCTCATCCATTCTTTGATTGAATTGCGGAAGTTGTAAGATGCTTTAGACATGGCAAACTTAATATCGTTACCTAGGCTCTCAAACATACCTTCATTAGCCCCGGTAGGGTCGTTCGGATTTGTGTATTTATACCACTTATCCCTGTCACCACTACCAGACTCCCCAACGTACATTTGCCAGGCTTTCGATGTTTTAATAGCCTCCTCCTTATGCTTCAACAATTCAGCAATTGCTTTATCAGAATCCTTAACCATACCTGCTGTAGCTGTAACAGTTGGTTTCATTATGCCGTTAATCATTCCTAAAACAGAAGGAAAGATTATAACTGCAAATCCGATAACGAAAGGACGGAAAAGGGGATAAAAATCAATCGGCTCTGCATTGGCAATTTGCCGCCATACCCTTGAAGCTATATACCAGGTCGCTGCAAATCCTGCAATACCTTGCCCTACACCAATGAGCTTACTGCATAAGGGAAGCATCTCATCGTATAACTGGTCTAATACACCTTGGAGACCATGTATATTACCCACAACACCTTGTGTATACGAAAGTTGCGGCAAGAACATTCCCACTGCTGCTATAAAAGCAGCTTTCATCCACTTTGCCATATTTGATAGTTTAATTGGTTATACCATAGATTTCCTTCATTGTTACTGCATCGTTCTTTTCCCTGGCTCTTTGTACTGCCAGTATGGTGGTGTTATTATTAAAGTGCCGCAGGAATAGCAGCTTATCCTGCATATTATTGTAAATTCTATCTATTGCTTCTAATCGCTCATTGTCAGACATCCTTAGTTTATTGTCCGTAATAATTATTGTCAATTCATCAATGTCATTCAGGCTTTGTTTAAAAAGATTGCTATAAACATTTTCTAAATACACAATTTCATCAGTGTTAAAATTGTTGTCCTTTTTAAAACGGTCAAAAGCATTTTTGTACTCCTTTACAATCATTATCTGATTGCCCATAATATCTGCTATCCTTTTGTATTTTTTTACAGATGGACTTACCATCATGAGACCGTCAAGAAAAGTTTTATGCAGATTGAAATTTCCTTGCGACAAGTCTTTGATAGTAGAGTAACCCGTATTAATTATCTGGTAACCTTTTTTTAGATCACTGAGGATTTGCTTGAATTGAGCCAGTTTCTCAACATTTAATAGCAGTTGTTGCACTTCCTCACTCTGTGCTGATAGCTTTGAAGTAATAGAAATACTTAATACGATTAAAAGAAGGACTATTTTTTTCATATTATCGATTTTTTATGCCGTTAAGGGCACGACTTGTTCGAATATTGTTCTGTTCACTTATGCGCGAAGTAGCAAGCAGCCTGGCTTCATTTGAAAAACCTTGTATAAAAGTGTATTTATCCTGCATATCACTATATAAAGCATCTATTTGTTTAAGTCGTTCATCATCTTTCATTTCTAATTGACCACTTGTAGTAACTGATATAAGTGCATCTATAGTTTTAGCACAATCATCCATTAGACTGGCAAAAACGCCATTTATATAGTTGATTTCACCAGAATTTAAAGACCCGCTTTGTTTCAGGTTCTCTGCCGCTTCCTTGTATATTTTTATAATGTTCACCTCCAAAAACACTATTTCGGCAACTTTGCTGTATTTCTTAATCTGAGGGTTAACTGTTTTTAGCGAATTGAAGTAATCCTTGTGCAGATTAAACTCTCCATGCTTAATATCACCGATAGTATTTAATCCTTGTCTTGCTATAGAATAGCCTTTTTGGACATAACTGATATATACTTGTAATGCAGCTATTTGTTGCAATAGATATTTCTTTTGTTTGGTTTGTGCCGTCGTGCTTGTAAAAAGAATGGCAGACAGTATTAAAATGATTAATCGTTTCATAGTTTTATCAATAAAGGATTATTGAAGTCCATAAAGTTTCTTTACCACATCTACGTCGTTTTGAGCTTTAGCTCTTTGAAGGCTAAGAACTATACCTTGCTGATTAAACTTTTTCAAGTCATTATAATTGACATCCATGCGATCAGCAGCAACATTAATGATCTCAAGACGCTTTGCATCACTCATTTGTGTTTGGAAAGAATTGATTACTATAAATACCTGGTCCAGGTTTTTCATACTTTCATCAAGGATGCCGGAGTAAACACTACCCATGTAGGAGAGCTCATCAGTCGTAAAATGTTTATCTTTTTTAAACAAGCCCCAGGCTCTTTTATATTCCTCTACAAGATGCACCTGCTTTTCGGTGATTTCTTTAATTCGTTTGTAATAAGATATAATTGCTTTCACCTTCTGTAATTCCTCATAGTAATCCTTATACAATGTCTTCTGTTTATCAACCCAATCAGTGATCTCATCCAACTTTAGTTTTGACATGGTATTTTCTAATGTTTTCTGAGTATTCTGCAGCCAGATGGTCTTATTCTGCAAACGTTGTATTTGTAAGTCAACAGCTTTAATTACCTTCTTTACTGCTGCTTTTATAATTTCAGCAATGGGAATTTGCGCCTGTGCCGACCTTAATGGTGCAATAGTTGCTAACCCAACAAGAACCAATACAATAAATAACTTTTTCATTTTGGATCGTAGATTTATAATTATTCTATCTTTAAATATTTAGCAGTCCCGGCAAGTAGTTCTCTTCCTGTAGCAGGAAAAGTATATAGCTTACCCTTTTTTAATTCCTGCAGTTGATGAGTTTCTTCATCCCACACTGTTATCATACGCTCCTGCATGTTCTCTTTAGGTTGAAGCTTGCCCTCTTTTATCCGATGGAAACCAGTCCTTTGGATGATGATAAAAGTTCCTGCCTTGGCATCATAAGGGGTAATAACGAGCGTATCCATAGCCTTGCTGAATTCGCTTTCTGCCTGTCTCAAGTAGGTACCGGAAATAGTGCTTTTTGTACCAGCCATCTCTTCCTTTCCTCCACAGGCAGTCAACACGACTGACAATAGCAATAAACCGTAGGTCTTTTTCATTTTGATGATGTTTTTAAGTTTTATTAAATTTTTTTATCCATTATGTCTCTCGCCAACGCGGCAATTCCTTTTTGGATGCTTCCATACTTTTTGGCGTACTGCATCACTTTTACTTTCTCTGTTTCTTCTGTTGTATATGCCAGGTATTCTTCAGGTGATACTTCAGTCCGATAGACCTTTGATAGCATACCGCCAAGAGATATAAAAACCTCTTTATATTTTTTTGTAGGGTCGTTTGCTTTATTAACAGAAAGGATTAAGGCTTTTTCCTTTTCGGTTAGTCCCAGAAGCTCTTGTATTTGTTCAAACTTGTTTTGGTACTTGGATTGGTCTAAGAGAATTTTGCAGTCGCTGTTGTTGATAATCGCTTGTTTAACTACAGGGGAGCTAATAATGTCCTCTACTTCCTGTGTAACGACCACCGCTTCACCAAAAAATTTGCGTACCGTTTTAAACAGATACTTTATGTATTCAGCCATGCCTTCTTTAGCGATGGCTTTCCAGGCTTCCTCT
>CAXTDO010000114.1:0-10973 GCA_964242315.1 uncultured Flavihumibacter sp. | reverse complement strand
CTGAGACGATTGCTTACGCGATTACTGGCTATTACTCCCGCTGTAGTGGTCATTGTTTTATATGGTGATGAAAAAATAGATGCACTCCTTATTCTAAGTCAGGTTATATTAAGCCTGCAGCTTGGTTTTGCTATCATTCCCCTAATTCATTTTGTAAGTGATAAAAGCAAGATGCAGTCATTTGCTATAAATCCTGTAACAAAAATTCTTTCCTGGATTGTTACGGCTATCCTTGTATTTCTAAATTTAAAGATGGTGAGTGGTTCAGTAGCCGAGTTTTTGTTGGCACCGCATGCTATTTACTGGAAAATTTTAATCGTAACCGGGGGCCTTACCCTTATCGGGCTGCTCATAACTGTGATCGCTTATCCATGGATTCAAAACAGAAAAAATATCAAGCTTATAGCCATACATCCCGAAGTAAAAAGCCTGGATAATTTGTCAATTCCGGAATTCGGGCGTGTTGCAGTGGCGTTGGACTTCAGTGCTCTTGATCAAAAGCTGATTGCTTTTGCATTAGGGCAGGGAAAACAAACAACTTCATTTGTGTTGATTCATGTTGTAGAAAGCGCTACGGCAAGGGTAATGGGTAACGTAACAGACGATCTTGAAACAAGAAAAGATGAGGAACAACTGGATTTTTATGTAAAGCAATTGACAGATCGGGGATATAATGTAACGGGCAAACTCGGTTATCATGGCCGGAAAGAAGAAATTGTTCAGATTGTGAAAGAGGTACAGGCAGATTTGCTTGTCATGGGTGCTCATGGGCACGCCGGCATGAAAGACTGGTTGTATGGGGCTACTATAAACCAGGTGCGACATGAGTTGAAAATACCGGTATTAATAGTACACAACTCGTAATATTTGATGAAAAAAATGACTTCAACGTAAGTGAAAATGTTCAATATTCAACACTCAATATTCAATGAAGAGCTTAGATAAAAAAATAATGCGGGGTATTCCGTTGAATATTGATAATTGATTGTTGAATATCAAAACGATTTAAAAATCTTAGTTCAACACTTTTAGATGTGAAGCCCTAAACCTTATCGACCTTTTGTTTCATTAAATGCTTTAATCTACTAAACGTTTCAGGTTTGATGTTTAGGTAAGAAGCGATATATTTCTGGGGAACACGCTGAAGCATATCCGGATGGGATTTCATATAATCTACAAAACGTTGACGTGTCGTTTTTTTAAGTTGAGAAAAATCACGGAAATCCTTCTTGATAAACATATAGGTTATTACCAGTCGACCGAGTTTCTCGATTTTTGGAAAGTTGTTGTAAACTTCCTGAAGGTTTTTATAACTCATGGAAAGAAACAACGTTGGCTCAATTGCTTCAACAATAGTATCGGAGGGAGTTTGTGTGTTAAACGATATTTCTGAATGAATCATTTGTCCTTCAATGGAAAGTTGCAGGGTAACATCCTTTTTACCAACTATTGTGTATTTACGAACAAGGCCTTTTAAAATTATATTAAAATATTCATCTATCTCTCCGTAATTAACCACCTGTTCTTTTTTACCAAACTCTCTCATTTCAAAATAAGGAACCAGCTGTTCAAACTCTTCGTCGGTTAATGGAACAAAGTTGTTAAAATACTGATGGATTTTCTCCATGTATTTAGCATAATTCTTATTAAAAGGAAAGTTGTTCACTGATGCTAGTGATGTGTCATGGTTTGAATGGTTTTTTGGAATTGGCCGGATGGTCTTTGCAACATATGCTTATATCTGCTAAAAGTTTCAGGTTTAATATTCAGGTATGATGCAAGATATTTTTGAGGTACACGAATAAGCAAATCCGGATTTCTACTGATAAAATTCAAAAAACGCTCTTTCGGGCCTTGTCTGATTCGTTCATTTTCCCAATATTCTTTCTGTAACAGCCAGTCAATGATTACTAACCTGCCTAACCGCTCCATCTTATAACTCATAGAGTATATTTTTTCTATGTTTTCAGCAGAAATAGATAATACGGTGGAAGACTCGATAGTTTCCACTACGTAATCTGAGTCAATACCGGAAAGAAATGATACGGACGAACAGATCAGATCCCCTTCTTTGGCAATTTGCGTAATTACTTCTTCCTTTTGCCGGTAAAAAAATTTTCTTATCAACCCTTTGATGAGAAAGTTCACATATTTTTCTTTTTCTCCAATATTAACTAACCGGACTTTCTTATTTAAATGGCGGATTTCGACAAACGTGCCGAGATGAGCAAATTCTTCATGTGTTATATCTACAAACTGAACTAAATATTTATACACAGCATCCAGCATATTGCAATATATATATAAGGAATTGATGTGTGTTCTTTATTTGCAGAAAATTAACTAAACTTCCATAAAATACAAAAAACTTATTATTATCCGTTGTGATAAGTATCGAATACCTATTTGAGAATTCATTGATTTCGCGTAGGTTTGCTCACTTTTGAATTACAAAATAAGAATATATGGCAAAGAAAATCAGCGTTGCAAATCCCGTAGTTGAACTGGATGGGGACGAGATGACCCGCATCATCTGGAAATTTATAAAAGACAAGCTCATTCTTCCTTATGTGGAGGCAGATATTAAGTATTTTGATCTTGGCGTTGAATACCGGGATGAAACAAACGACCAGGTTACTATCGATGCCGCAAATGCCATTAAACAGTTTGGGGTAGGAATTAAATGCGCCACCATCACACCTGATGAAGCAAGGGTAAAAGAATTTAACCTTAAGCAAATGTGGAAAAGTCCCAATGGCACCATCCGAAATATACTCGATGGTACCGTTTTCAGAGAGCCGATTGTGATGCAGAACGTTCCACGCCTCGTTACAAACTGGACTTCTCCCATTATAGTTGGCCGGCATGCTTTCGGGGATCAATATCGTGCAACTGATACTGTTATCAAAGGAAAGGGTAAACTCACTATGACCTTTACACCTGAAGATGGTGGTGAACCCCAGACATTTGAAGTATTCAATTTCAAAGGTGATGGTGTTGCGTTAAGCATGTATAATACTGATGAAAGTATTAGTGGCTTCGCAAGAAGCTGCTTTAATATGGCATTGAGTAAAAAATGGCCACTATATCTGTCCACTAAAAATACTATTTTAAAAAAATATGATGGCAGGTTTAAAGACATTTTTGAAGATATATATACAAACGAATTTAAAGATGAATTTAAAGCCGCCGGTATTGTGTATGAACACCGCCTTATAGACGATATGGTAGCAAGTGCGCTGAAATGGAATGGCAATTTTGTGTGGGCCTGTAAAAATTATGATGGGGATGTTCAAAGCGATACCGTTGCACAAGGCTTCGGCTCTCTCGGCCTCATGACATCTGTGTTAATTACACCCGATGGTAAAATTATGGAAGCCGAAGCGGCTCATGGTACTGTAACACGGCATTACCGCGATCATCAGGCAGGGAAGCCAACATCAACCAATCCGATCGCATCAATTTTTGCCTGGACCAGAGGTCTTGCATTTCGTGGCAAACTGGATGACAATCAGGAATTAATTGACTTTTGCACAGCGTTGGAAGAAGTTTGCGTTGAGACGGTCGAAAGCGGCAAGATGACTAAGGACCTTGCAGTATGCATACATGGAAATAAGGTAGAGCACGGTAAAGATTATCTTTACACAGAAGAGTTTTTAGACGCCATCGACGAAAACCTGAAAAAGAAGATGGGATTATAATTAATTCTTTATGAGATAATTGATAATTACTGTTATAAAAGATATAAAGGTCATTTTAAAGAGAAAGCCATCCCAAAGGATGGCTTTCTCTTTAAAATATATGAGCCTATTTAGGTTTTGAAGTATCAGTTGACATCTTAGACATCGTGTCAGTTGACATTTTAGACATGGTATCCGGTGTAGCCATTGGAGCTGACATTGTATCCGTTGACATTTTTGAACTTGTGTCACTTGTTGTAGTATCTGTGGTAGCGCTATCGTTACAAGCAGCAAAAGCACCAATCGCCAGGATTACTAAGAATTTTTTCATGTTAAATTTTTTTATTGTTATGAATTGTAATCGTTAATACAAAAAGTTTAAAAACGTAACCCATTAAATTTTTTCAAATAGGAAAAAAGCAAACCGTAATAAAAAAGCCATCCTGAGAACAGGACGGCTTTAAACGATTGCTTGCCATATGAAAAAGATCGAATTTTTTTAAAGTCAGCCCAGCCCCTATCACCCCTACTTCCTTATACTTGTTGAATCACTGCCATATGCGGCACTATCTGAAACATTCTTCAAAGAATCCACAGTAGCGTTAGCTGAAGAATCAACCGCTTTTTCAGCATTTGTAGCACTACTGTTGCAAGCCGCAAATACGCCGAGTGCAAATACTAACAATAATTTACCCAATTAATTTTTATATTTTTTAGTTAATCTGATTGACATTTATACCCGATACCATTAAAGGTAACCCTGACACCTAAACCGCTGCTGCTTCTTTTTGGGTTACTATTCGCTATTTTGAGTATTAAAATCCGGAATTGTGATAATAGATCAATCAGAAAAGAAGTTACTTCAGGGATTAGCCAAAAATGACAAGAAGGCTGCTGAAACCATTTATAAAGATAATTATAACATGATTCAGTCTATGATCGTTAATAATAATGGATCAATAGACGATGCAAGGGATATATTTCAGGAAGCCATGATCGTACTTTTTGAGAATTCCAAGTCCGATACGTTTATATTAAACTGCCAGATTAAAACTTATTTATACTCCGTTGCCCGGCGTCTCTGGCTGAAACGTTTACAGCATCTTAAAAAATATGTCAGCCCGGTTGAAAATATGGGTGAGGTTGTTAACGTTGAAGAGGAGGTAGAGATTCATGAGCAGAGAAGTGCCGAATTTAATGTTATGGATAAGGCCATGATGAATTTGGGTGAACCGTGTAAAACCCTTTTGGAAGCCTATTACATGCAGAAAAAAAGCATGGTGGAAATTGCAGGATCTTTTGGTTATACCAATGCGGACAATGCCAAAAATCAAAAGTATAAATGCCTGATGCGTTTAAAAAAACTATTCTTTTTAAAATATAAAAACGAATCAATGTGATGAAAGATATCCAAATGCTTGAAACTATAGAACGATATATTCAGGTTGAAATGGATGCTGAAGAGCTGGCAGCTTTTGAAGAAGCACGCAGAAACAATCCTGAATTAGATCAGATGGTAGTTGAATACACCATCTTCCTGGGCCAGTTGGGAAAATTTGGAGAAAGAAAAAACTTCAAAACCACTCTTAGTGAAATTCATAATAACTTTATGGATTCTGGCCAGATACGCTCGGTAAAACCCAAAATTAAGGTGGTGGATTTAATGAGAAGGTACAGCAGGGATATTGCTGTTGCAGCTTCCATTGCAGGTTTAACTGCTGTAGGTATCAGCAGCCTTATAGCCTATTATACTCCCAAAGCCAATACGGCATATGTTGAACAGTTGAGCCGCAAAGTTAACAATCTCGAAAAAAAGCAAAACGCTTTAAGCAATCAGATCATCATTAAAGAGAGAGCTCCTAAAATCCCAACTGATGTAAGTGTACAATCAGGTGGAACAAGCTTCTTAGTTGACGCTAAAGGATACCTTGTTACCAACGCGCACGTGATTGGTAACTACAAAAATGTTGTTGTCCAGAATAGCAAAGGGCAGGAGTTCAGAGCGGTTATTTTAAAGATTGATCCTGCAAGAGATCTTGCAATTCTTAAGATTGAGGATGCCGATTTCAAGCCATTGGCTTCATTACCTTATGGATTTAAAAAATCAGGCGCCGATTTAGGGGAAGAGATATTCACTATGGGTTATCCGCGCGATGAAATTGTATACGGTGAAGGATATATGAGTGCCAAAACCGGCTTTAATGGCGATACACTCGCATGCCAGATTGCAGTAGCAGCTAATCCTGGTAATAGCGGTGGGCCGGTTATCAATAAAAGCGGTGAAGTAGTAGGCATTTTAAGCACACGCCAGGTGCAGGCGGAAGGGGTTGTTTTTGCAGTTAAAACAAAAAACATCTATAGCATCCTCGACGATCTTAGACAAGATACTGCCTACCAGCATATCAAAGTAGTGTCAGGTTCAACCATCAAAGGAATTGAGCGGGTTCAACAGATAAAGAAAATACAGGCTTACGTGTTTATGGTGAAGATTTACTAGTGTTAAGTTTAAAGATAAGCACTGTATTGTAAGTGTTTTTTTTAACCACAGAGGGCACAGAGGAGGAAACACAGAGAGCGCAGAGGGTTTCCTCTGCGCTCTCTGTGTTTCCTCCTCTGTGCCCTCTGTGGTTAAAAAAATCTCTATACCTGTTAATCCCAAATTTTTTCCGGATACTCCCCTGAATCTACCAGATTGTCAAGACTCTGTTTAACACCTGGTGCATCTTCTTTGTATGTTACACCGAACCATTGAGCAGATGTCGGTATCACTTTTATCACTCCTTTATGCTGGTTGATAAAAGCATCTCCAATTATCGGGATAAAAAATTCAGCTTTAGGGTCTACAGCCTGCTTCGCTAAAAAATCTTTAAAAAGTGTTTCGATAAATTCGAAAACTGAAGGATCAAAACACCAAAAGTTCATAGACACGGGAGAAGTATCAGGCACTTCCACCTTCTTATCATTTTCTTCATATACGATATTACTGCCTTCTCTGTAGATTTTCGTTCTTTCAGCTATAGACACCAGATTGCCATTCGCATCAACCTGGCACACGCCACGACTAACAGTTCCATTTTCTGATAAGGTTTTAGACAAGTCGTACCCTATAATAGAATGAGTGGATGGATTGCTTTCTTCCGTCAAAAATTTATAGGCTTTTTCAAAGGCATCTTTACCATAAAAATCGTCAGCATTAATTACAGCAAATGGTTCTTTCACCACCTCTTTGGCGCATAGCACTGCGTGTGCTGTTCCCCAGGGCTTTTTTCTTTCTTCCGGAACCTGGAAGTCACCCACATATGAATGAAGATCCTGGTATACATAGTCGGTTGCTATGTTGCCTTTGAGCTTAGGTTCAAAAATTGCCTTAAAGTCTTCCGCAAAATCCTTACGAATGATAAATACTACTTTCTTGAATCCTGATCGCATAGCGTCATAGATTGAATAATCCATGATAGTTTCACCGCTTGGTCCAAATGATTGTATTTGCTTCATACTTCCATATCGGGATGCCATTCCTGCAGCTAAAATCAATAAAGTTGGTTGCATGCTTAATTTTTTATTGGCACGAAAATAGAAAAAAGGAATGTTCTAAAATGATTAATTTTTTAAATATCATAATCTACAGTAATTAGTGCAAAATATAAATACTTAATAGTAAAAGGCGCCTGTTTAGCATACGTAAAAGTCCTTGTTTTGTCATATTCTAATTGTAAGGCATGCTGTGAATAAATTTAATATCTGATTATTTCAGGTTATATAATTTTACCCATGAGTAATGTTGACCATTCAATAGATCCTGGTAACGCAGTAATACAATCATTACAGCTTCCCGAATTTCTAATAAAAGACCTGAAGGTGGATATTTTGAGACTTGATACAATTCACCCGGTTGTTTCAGGTAATAAATGGTTCAAGCTAAAGTACTATTTGCAGGAAGCCCTGGAAAAGCATGTTCACACAATTATCACTTTCGGTGGGGCGTGGTCAAATCACATCATTGCCACTGCGTATATTTCCAGGTTACATGGCTTTCACGCCATAGGAATTATTCGCGGCGAAAGGCCACTAAAATTGTCACAAACTTTGCTGGATGCAGAGGAATACGGGATGGCGCTTGAATTCATAAACCGGGACTTATATTCACAAAAAAATATTGAAAGCTTAAAGGAAACTCTTGACGAAAAGTTTGGTGAACTGTATTTTATTCCGGAAGGCGGCGCCGGCTTTTCTGGTATCCGGGGGAGTAAAGAAATTTTAGATCTGGTTGAAGTATCACGCTATACTCACATCATGTGTTGCATAGGCACGGGCACCATGTATACCGGACTGATAACTTCAGCGTTACCCCATCAGGAAGTTATTGGTGTTCCGGTGCTTAAGGGAATGGAGTTTCTGCCGCGACAAATCACTGGAAACAGGTATGAAAGAGCGAATAGCAAGATAATGTACGATTACCATTTTGGAGGCTATGCAAAAAAGACCAGTGAATTGATTCAGTTTATTAATAATTTTTATTCCAGAACAAGCATCCCTGCAGATTTTGTATACACGGGAAAGTTACTATTTGCCTTTTCAGATCTCGTATCAAAAAACTATTTCCCTACCGGCAGCAGCATCCTTATAATTCATAGTGGAGGCCTGCAGGGAAATGCTTCACTACCGGAAAACACATTATTATTTTGATTTTTTATGATCTGCCATCGTTAGTGTATTTTGGATAACCTCTGCCATTATCTTTGCACCGTAAAAAACACTAATTAATTAAAGTTGCGCAAGTTTTCATTGATGTTCCGGCCTTTCTTCGTATTAACAGCATTGCTATTTTTATCTTACTTCGCGGCTGCACAAGATACCCTTCCTAAGTTTTCCGTTATAAACAGGGGTAGTGACCGTATCATTATAAGCTGGAACAATCCATTTGGCAAAACGTTGAAACAGATAAGTATTCAAAGGTCTTTTGACAGCCTTAAAAACTTCAAGACCATTCTTACGGTTCCTGATCCTACAATTCCCCAGAATGGTTATGTTGACAGCAAAGCTGCAACGGAACATATGTTTTACAGGTTGTACATTTTAAAGGATAGCGGTAAATATGTTTTCAGCATAACAAAACGCCCTAAATTGGATACCGGCACCGTTCAAAATATTCCCGGAAACGTATTATCCAGCGGCGAACCGGCCGTAATCACAAGACCCAGAGATATAAAAGAGTTAAAAAACGAGGCTCTAAAGACTAATGAGCGGATCATCTTCATTAAAAATAAGGATGTATTGTTAGGTGCAATAACAGAATCGAACCTGAAGCACTTCAGGGATTCCATAAACTTCACTACAAAAGATACCCTGTTTATGAAAACTGCGGATACGCTTGTCATCAGGCCTTTTTTTGCAAGAGAAGTATACAGGCCATCAAAATATGTGTTTACAGAGAAAGATGGCAATATAAAGATTTCATTGACTGACGCCGGTTCAAAAAAATATTCATTAAAATTTTTTGAAGAAGACTATACAGAAATTTTTGAAATAAAACATATCAGTGACTCATTGGTGATAATGGATAAAACCAACTTTATTCATTCCGGTTGGTTTCTCTTTGAATTGTACGAGGATGGCAAGCTGAGGGAAAAGCATAAGTTTTATGTTCCAAAAGATTTTTAAGCGGCGTCGTCGCCAGGCTGCAATTCAACCTTAAAAACATCTTCAAAATTTCGTTTCAATTTTTGTTTCACTTCCTGCATTGAAATGGTACGATTCAGTTCCTTTTTGAGGGATGTCACCTGTTTATTCTGTATGCCGCAAGGTATTATATAATTGAAATAATCGAGGTCGGTATTTACATTCAGCGCGAATCCGTGCATGGTAATCCACCGGCTGCATCTTACTCCCATGGCGCAAATCTTTCTGGCTTTACCTGTGATGGCAGCGTCTAACCAAACACCAGTTTCTCCGGAAGAACGCTCACCCTTCAGGCCATACGCTGCAATAGTGCGAATGATTACTTCTTCCAGATCACGGAGGTATCGGCCGATATCCGTATAAAACTTTTCCAAATCAAGAATAGGGTAGCCTACTAATTGGTCAGGACCATGAAAAGTGATGTCCCCTCCCCTGTTTGTCTTAAAGAAGCTTATGCCTTTTTCATTCATCTCCTGCTCGGTTATCAGGATATTTTTAGGAGATCCGCTTTTGCCGAGTGTATAAACAGGTGAATGTTCCAGCAACAGGAGGTAATTAACCGTCGGAACATCACATGCTGATGTTTCGGACGGGTTCCGGAAGGTGTCTGGTGGAAATTTATTGTACGTGGATTTGATGCGTACATTCTCCTGTAATAAAGATTCCTGGTAGTTCCAGGCAGATAAGTAATCGACTGTGCCCAGGTCGCGTAGCAAAACATGTTGCATAAGGTGGCAAATTTATTTCTTTATGATGACTTCTGCATTCCTTCTTTACTTTGCTATTTTTGTACAAAATGAGTTCATGACCAAAGCAGCGGACACGGAAATTGATATTGATAATGCCGAGGAGCCAGAAGAGCTGTTTGAAAGGATGACCATTGTGGTAGACAAAGGACAGGAAGCTGTTCGCCTGGATAAATTTTTAGTTGCCCGAACGGAGCATTCCACCCGTAACAAAGTGCAAAAAGCTATTGAAGGCGGCCGGGTGCTTGTAAACCAAAAAGTTGTTCAGTCGAATTACAAGATAAGGCCGCTTGATGAAATCATCGTATATTCTGATAAAGAGGTGCTGGGGGAAGAAATTATTCCCGAGAACATTCCCCTGAATATCACATTTGAAGATGATGACGTTATGATTATCAACAAGCCGGCAGGAATGGTAGTGCATCCCGGCTGTGGTAATTATACAGGTACGCTTATCAATGGGGTAGCGTATTATTTACTTGAAAAGAATAAACTGATTTCTGAAGAAACGCTTCCCCGTTTTGGATTGGTACACAGGATTGACAAAAACACCAGCGGTTTGATGGTGCTTGCAAAAAATTCACTGGCGGTATCTTCCTTAGCAAAACAATTTTTTGACCATACCGTTACAAGAAGATACCATGCACTGGTTTGGGGCGATATGGAACAAGATAGCGGCACAGTGATAGCTCATATCGGCCGTCATAAAAAAACACGCAAATTATTTGATGCCTACCCCGAAGGTGATTCAGGAAAAGAAGCCATTACCCACTATAAAGTACTGGAAAGGTTTGGATATGTAACCCTGATAGAATGCAGACTGGAAACCGGCAGAACCCATCAGATAAGGGTGCACATGCAGCACATC